>DCTG01000173.1:0-223 GCA_002329245.1 Clostridiales bacterium UBA1446 | reverse complement strand
CTGCGCCGTCCTGCGCGCGGTGGATGAGTATCAGGCTTTGCTCCGCCTTTCGGTTGCCAGCGCAGCCAACGATCACAGATTGGGCGCTAATGAAGCCCCTCCGGCCATTGTTTCCGTGTTCTTAGGCGACGAGATGACCGCCATTATGGACGCCGTCGAACGCGGAGAGCGTTATACGGGCGTCGAGGCCGCAAAAATGAAGACCGGCGTCAACGTGATTCCC
>DCTG01000052.1 GCA_002329245.1 Clostridiales bacterium UBA1446 | reverse complement strand
TAAAATCTGATTTTTGCCTTTTCCCGTGTAGAACCTCGCTTTGAGGTCATTTTTGATGCAGGAGCAGCCAGTTTATATAGAGCGGGGAAAAGGCAGGAATGTAAAACCAATGGTGTGCCGCTGGTGCTTCATCACGAGCGCGCGTCCGATGAAGTCAGCCACCTTTCGGTTCCAGCGGAAATATACATAATTTATTCATTATTCCACATAAAGCACAGGATTTCATGAATNNCCACTTTTCCACTCCACATCCCTAAAAACCCGTTCGTTTTCCGGACTTTCCTGATTACTGTTCGGAAAATACCGAACAATTTTGTGTCATTATGTTTTAATGTTCGTATTTTTGACCACTATATATTGTGGTTTGTTATGAATATACATACAATATATTGTGGTTTCCACTTTCCCACTCCTCATCCCTCCCTCATCGCGCATGCTCCCCCCAGCTTCTGAATGATCGTCAGCAGGTGCTCTGATCCAAGTGCTCCAGAATAAACGCCTTCGCGTCTGACCGGCATTGAAAGTGAACGTGCTGCCCGGTGATATAATTGGCCGCGTTGTTCCATTCTCTGAGCGAACACTCCTCAGGATCGATCCGTGAAATGCAGCGCAGCACCGCGCGCTTTTTCAAACAACTGTAGCTCGATCTAAGATCCGAAATGTATTCACTTGAGGTATTTGCTGCAATGTACTCCAGCAATTCAACGTGCATTTCTCTCCTCCTGAGCCGTCTCCATTCAACTTTAAGATCTGGAAACAACGTGCGCGGAGCGTCTGAGGGTGCGGAGCGCAGCCCTCCCTGGAATTCCAATCCTTGCCAGGATACCGCTCACCGAGGGTTCCGCACCGGTTGAAACATTGACGTGTCCAAAGCGGGGTAGATCTCACTGCGCGGCAAGCGCAAACCCGCGTGCCGCTTTGAGTAAGGTGGCAAAGCGGTTCCGTCCCCGGGCATTTCAGGCCACTACGGAATACCGGCCTTCCCGAACCAGGGCCGAGACCCCTTGGCTCGCCTTTGCCTTGTCCTCCCGGTGGGTCTTGCGATCCAACTGTCCCGGGTGACGAGCACACGCACCGCGCCCGTTTTTCGCGCCAACACGTCCTTTGGGGGATCGGCGCCCATTCCCTGCCCGCTGCCCGCTGGCACTCGCAGCTGTGGTCGGCGCGGCGGACACGCTTGAGCTCGTCGATATGCGCCAGCCGGCCCTGCGCGTCCACAACGCACACACCGCGATTCACGACCCCTTTTTCGGAGCGCGTGGCGATGAGATCGTACCCGATGACCGCGTTCACCGTCACAAAAGGCACGCCGTCAAGCGCCTCTCGGCAACACCAGACAGCGTGCATCGTACCCATGGATTCCCTCGCCATTCTTATCCGGGAGGGGGCCGGCCCCGCGCCGTTATTTCAGGAGGTACTCTTCGGCGTTTTTCCCCGTCAGCGCCTGCGCGGTCTCCGCGCCGGAAGACGCCTCCACGGCTCGAAAAAACGTTCGCATGTCGCAGGAGCGCGTCGACGTGTTGTGGGCATCCGTGGCGGCGAAATCGATCAGGTCTTCCAGCAAAAGCCGCCTGGCGTGGCACTTTGAAAAAAAGCCATTTTTTCCGGTCAGCGCTCCGCAGTTCATCTGGAAAAGAACCGCGTGCCTGGATTTGAGCCGTTTCAGCCGCGAAATTCTTCCCCTGAAGCAATGGTATCTTTCGATGTGCGCGAGGATTGGCAGATATCCGCCGTTCAGCAGCACCCGCACCGCGCTTTCGATTTCCGCGCATTCTACGTCAAACGCGAACTCCAAAAGCACGCATCGGGATCCCGCCAGGGTCGGCACATTCCCCTGGGAAACCAAATTCTCGAGCGCGGGCGTGAAAAGCACCTCGGCTCCCGGGACTATCTGAAGTTCCAGCCCGCTTTTCACGCAATAGGCACGCGCTTCCGATAACCGGCTTGCCATGAGCGCGTAATCAACCGGCGCCACGCCCGGCGTGACGTGCGGTGTCGCGACAATCACGCCGATTCCCTCGGTGGCCGCCAGGCGAAGCATGGCGGCCATCTCCTCATAGGTCCCGGGGCCGTCGTCCAGCCCATACAGGATATGATGGTGGATATCGACAAAACGTTTCATAATCCTCTACATCATACGTCGTCCGCTTACGCCGGCTTCGAATGCCTCCTGTGCATTTTCGCATTGCCGGAATCATAATAATAAGACTTCTGATAGTACCGCTTGCCGCCGTATGTGTCAAACGACATCTGATTGATTACCACCCCGAGGATCGCGCAACCCGTGCGGCTGATCTGCCGCTTGGCCTCGTCAAGCTCCCGTCGGGGAATCGTATTATATTTGACGACAAACATCGTACCATCGCAGGACTTGGCAATCTCCGCCGCGTCGATGACAACACCCACGGGCGGGGCGTCCACCAGCACATAGTCAAACATTTCCTGCAACTCATTGAGGAGCCTTGAAAACCGGGACGAATTCAGAAGCGGCAGCGGATTTGCGACGGTACGGCCAACCGGCACAATGCAAAGCCCGGGAATGCCCGTAAGGTACAGGATCTCATTCATCTCGCATTTTCCCGCCAGGTAGTGGGTGATGCCGAAGCCGCCACCCCTGCCGGAGTTCAGGCCGTACACCGCCGCGATGCTGGAACGTCTGAGGTCGGCGTCCAGAATTACAACCCGCTTGCCCAGCCCCGCCATGGTTCGCGCCGTGTTCATTGCGAGAAACGTCTTGCCCTCGCCTTCCCTGCAGCTGGTCAGCATAATGCGCTTCACGTCATTTCCGCAGAAGGTGAGGTTGGTGCAAAGGGAATTGATTGCTTCGGCGCACGCATAATCCAAGTGGGGGAAAGTGGAAATTTCCAGCGTCTTCATCCGTCATCCCCTCCGTTTCGCGCTTTTCTTGTTCTTTCGTTTCCCGCTCGCCTGTCCCATGATGGGGATGACCGCCAAGGTGGGCAAGCCGACGTAATTGCGGACGTCGTCCGCCGTTTTCAGCTTGTCGTCCATGACGAACCGGACCGTTACCACGCCGATTGCGAGCGCCGCGCCAAGCACAAAGCCCAGGNNGCTGCACCGGCAGCAGCGCCGAGGACAGGATGTTGGGTTCCTCCGTGGCCATTGTCTTCGAGATATACTGTTTTGCGACGGCCGCGTATTCGTTGGCAATGTCCGCCGCCTCCTGGGGATCGGCCGATGAAACGGTAATATGCAAAATGCGCGTATCGGTCGGGTTTGACACCTTCAGCATATTCTGCATCTGCGAATAGGAGTAATCCAGATGAAGCTCCGACAGCACCATCTCGTGAACTTCCCATGTCTTGAATACTTCTTGATAATCGCTGGCGAGGTAGGAGCCAATTTGAAGGTCCGAGAGGTTGATCGCCGAATCGCCGGAATTAATGACGTACAGCTTCGCCGTCGCCTCGTAGACCGGCGTGGTGAACCACAGCGTGTACACGCCGGCCAGGACCGCGCCAAGAAGTGTCGCGGCCAAAATGTATTTCCAGCTTTCCAGCAGCCGGAACAGAAGCGCCACTAGGTCTATCTCGCCCCCGTCGAAGCGATCCGCCTCTGCCTCCCCACCGGCAGACGCGCGCTTCGGCGGATTCAGAAAGTCTGTCATCGTGTTCTCCCTTGGCAAAAAGTTTACTGAACCGCCGGGCCGGCAACCTCCGGCGGACGGCGTGCGCCGCTTCCCTCCTGGCGAGGTTTGCCGACCCGGTCACTCATGAAAGGCGCGGCCGTTACGCCGCCGAACCATCGCTCAGAATTGCGATCATCGCATCCTGCCCGTTAAGGCGCGCAAGCAGGTCCTGAGGAAAATGCACCTTGACTGCGCCGCCCTCGGCTTCGGCCTTGACGGCAATCCATTCGATCACAGGGTTTCCCTGCGCGTCCTGCCCGGTGACGAGCCCAACGAGCGCGACCAGCTGCTGCCCGTCCGCGTACTGCGTGGCAAACTGAAAGGTAGCCGTGACGTCCCCGTACGCTTCCTCGTAGCCTTCAAGAACCATCGGAGCCATCTCTTGAATGCCAAATTCGTCCAGGTTCGCGTCGTCCGGCAACAGCGAAGCAATGTCCTGCTGGACCTGTTCCGCGAAGAAGCGCGCGGGCGCGAGCCCCTGCTCGTTTACAAACTTCGAGAGCTGCTCCAATGCCTTGTTCGCCTGTTCCGTCTCCTCCGGCAACCGGATGCCAAAGTCCTCCTTCAGGGCCGCGCCGCCGTCCGCCGAAATCGCGGCCACCCCCGCCATGGCCTGCGTCGTCTTGCTGGGCACGCTCTTTGCGAAGGCCGGAACCCATACCACCGCCATCACCGTCAACAGCGCCAAAGCAACCGCCTTTTTCATAATCCCCGCAACCTCCTTTGCTTTTCTGCATTGCGCGCGTCTCCGCTTGCGCAAACGTTTAATCCGCCTTCCGGTAAAACAGGTTGATGATCAGTTTTTGGAGCGCGTCCTCGTCCGGGTGAAACTCCATAAAACCGTCCGCGCCCACCGAGTACCGGCCTTCGGGGCGGACGACATTCCCGTATTCGTAATCCCTCG
>DCTG01000055.1 GCA_002329245.1 Clostridiales bacterium UBA1446 | reverse complement strand
TGGCCGGGAAACGTCCGGGAGCTGCGCAATGTCATCGAACGGATGGTGGTCACGTCCGAAGGGGACAATCTGTATCTGGAAGACGGTTTTTTGGAGATAAAAAGCGATACGGAAAGCGGGCCGGAAGAAACCAAGGTGCCGGAGAGACAATATTGCGGAACGCTGAAAAGCGTTTTGGAGCAGGTGGAGAAGGAGTATATCCGGCAGGTCCTGAATACATGCAAAGGACAGGTTTCCAAAGCGGCCGAAGAGCTCGGCATACATCGTTCCGTTTTATACCGGAAAATGAAACGCTAGGAAAAAAGGCGGTTTCAGGGGGCCGCGCGACGAATTGCTGACAGTCTGTCCTGCGGCTCCTTTGCTTTTCCACCTCCGCGCGCCGGTCCGGCGCAGACGCAAAAAGGAGACATGTCGCAATATTGCGACATGTCTCCTTTTTGCGACAAAAAGAGCGTTCCGACGCAACAAGGAGCGAGCGTGCGGGGGCGGCGGCGGCTCTCGCAGGCGGCCGCGCGAAAGATTATTCGGCTGCTGAAAGGCCGTAACCGCGCGGTTTTCCGGGGCGTTCCGGATCTTCCGGAGGGGCGGCGGACGCAGTTGGCATCAATTTTGCTATAAATATTGTAGAGTCCGTTTTACAGACACCGATCCCGTGAATCGGACCCGCCGGCGGAAAACGAAAAAATGCCGCCGGGAGGCGGAAACGGCAAATGAGCAACGGCGGTATTGCAATTTATAAGAACTTATGTTATGAGAAAGGCAGGTTATTCAATGTGGTTGTGAACATGGTGAACCCGGAGGAGATCAGAAGCGTCCAGGTGCTCACGCCCAGGCTGCAGAAGCTGAAAAAGGAATGGGAAGATGCCGAGCCGCAGGTTTATGTGGACGACACGCTGCTCTTCACAAAATCGTGGATTGAGACGGAAGGCCTTCCCATCGACATCCGCTGGGCGAAAGCGCTGGAAAAACGCCTTCTCGAAGGCCCTATCTTTATGCGCGACGGCGAGCTCATCGTCGGCTCTCTGACTAAGTTCATACGGGGCAACGGAACCCTGTGCGCCATGAAGCCGAAGGAAATCCTCGCCATGTGCAATTCGGGCAGCTTTGCCCGCAAAACGAGCGACACGGAATCCACGAAAATTACGCCCGAGGATCTCAAGGCCCTGAAGGAGGACGCGGAGTACTGGGTGGAGCACATGCCGCAGGTCAGCACCGTCAACAAAGCTCTGGAATACGACATGGGAGCGGATGTGTTCGACCTGCTGTTTGACCGGGGCTGCGTGTTTGAGGGGCGCGGCGTGCGCTACGAAATGGACCGCGGACTCTTCCAGAACTACAGCGCGTATGGCGGCGGCGTGGCGCAGGTCAGCAAGAAGTGCGTGGAAAACGGACTGAATTATGTCATCGACCTGTGCAGGAAGGAACGCGAGCGGATGATGGCGGAGGGCGACGAGCGCTGCCACGGCTCCGCGCAGTTTTTACGGAAATACTGGCTGCTCGAGGCCTGTATCATATCCTGCGAGGCGTTTATCAAATTCGCAAAGCGCTACGCCGACCTCGCGCGGGAGTGGGCGGAGAAGGAAACTAGGCCCCAGCGCAAGGCGGAGCTTCTGCGGATTGCGGAAGCCTGCGAGCGCTGCCCGGCCGAACCGCCGCGCGATTTCTTTGAAGCGGTTCAGTGCGTCAGGATGTATCATCTGGTTTGCTGGAAGGAAAGCTCCGACCGCCCCGAAGTGCCGATCGGCCGTCTGGACCAGATTCTCTACCCCTACTACAAGAAGGACAAGGAAGCCGGAAAAATCTCCGCGCAGGAAGCGGCGGAGCTGCTCGGCGCTCTTTGGCTCAAAATCCGCGAGTGCGAAAACCTGGTGACCATCCCCCGTTCCCAGAGGGCCGCCCCCGGATCCCTCCTGCCGAACATCACCCTGTGCGGCGTGGACGAAAACGGCAACGACCTGACGAATGAAATATCCTGGCTGGTGCTTGAGGCGATGGCGCAGATCAAGCTTTCCGAGCCCGCGATCTATATCCGATACAATCCGGATATGGATCCCGCCTTCGTCCTCCACGCCCTTCGCTGCAACCGCGAGTTCGGCGGAGGAAACCCGGCCTTTTTAAACGATAAGCTTGGCACGCAGCGTTATTTAGACAGGGGCGTGCCGCTTTCCGACGCCTGCAACTGGAACGCGAGCGGCTGTCTCGGCTACCATCTCGACTGTATGGAGCATTTGGGCGGAGGCCATAACATCAATCAGACGAAGCTGCTCGAATTGGCTCTCAACGACGGTTTCGACCCGAGAACCCAAAAGCAGCTCGGCCCGCACACGGGAGACGTGCGCGCCTTCACAAGCTTCGAGCAGGTGAAGGAAGCCTATTACAAGCAGCTTGAGTACTTCGTGCCCGTCCTGCACAAGATCAAAATGCTTTCCCTGTGCACCGAGATCACGGACGGTCCGATGAGCGGACTGCGGTGCGCGATGCAGTACGAGGACTGTATCCGCGAAGGTCTGACCCCGAAGGAAGGGGGCGCCCGCTATCCCGAAGGGCGGACCTCCTGGCTGGGCAGCCGCGGCATGGTGGATATCGCGGACAGCTTAGCCGCCATCAAGAAGCTCGTTTTCGACGAAAAGAAGGTTTCGATGAGCGAACTCATGGACGCCCTTGCGAACAACTGGGAGGGCTACGGCGAGCTTCGTGAAATGTGTCTCAATTCGCCCAAGTACGGCAACGACGACGAATATGTGGACTCCATCTACGACGAGCTGTCCACGAAGGTCCCGGAGATCATGCAGCGGTGGATCGACCCGATCACCGGAAAAAAGCCCATGCTGTTCATCGGAGCCGCCGCGGGACACATCGCCATCGGCATGCGCGTCGGCGCGCTGCCGAACGGCAGGCTGGCCGGTTCGCCCACCTGCGACGCCGCCTGCTCGGTCATGCCCGGCATGGACGTAAACGGCCCGACCGCCGCGATCAATTCGGCCACGAACGGCCCCTACGCAAAGGAATATGCCGGCTTTGCCATGAACATGAAGTTTTCCAAG
>DCTG01000040.1 GCA_002329245.1 Clostridiales bacterium UBA1446 | reverse complement strand
CCCGAAAAGGGTGCGCCGGGTATGGTTGAAAAGCAGATTGTACAGGACCTTGACAAGGTCTACTTCCCGGTGCAGACCTTAGTCCCGTCCACGGAGATTGTACACGACCGGGTGTTTCTGGAACTCTTCCGCGGCTGCATACGCGGCTGCCGTTTCTGCCAGGCCGGCTACGCATGCCGTCCGGTGCGCGGCAAGAAAGCGGAGACCCTGATTTCCCAGGGAATCGGTTCTTTGAAGAACAGCGGCTATCAGGAAATGACGCTCTCGTCCCTCAGCACCAGCGATTACCGGCAGCTGGAAAACCTCTGCGACGGACTGTTGGACTGGTGCGAGCCGAACAAAGTGAATCTCTCTCTCCCCTCTCTCCGCGCCGACAATTTTTCAACCGAACTGATGGAGCGCATTTCCAAAGGAAGAAAAAGCAGCCTGACCTTCGCGCCGGAAGCAGGTTCCCAGCGCCTTCGCGACGTCATTAACAAAAACGTCCGCGAGGAGGATTTGCTTGAATCCTGCCGCGTCGCCTTTTCCGGCGGATGGAATGCGGTCAAACTCTACTTCATGTTAGGTCTGCCAACCGAAACGGACGAAGACGTGCTCGCCATCGCGGACCTGACGAGAAAGGTTCTTGGAGTCTGGCGGCAGTATGCGTCGAACAAAGCGCGCGGTGTACGCATCTCAGTCTCCACCGCCTGTTTCGTGCCGAAACCGCATACCGCTTTTCAGTGGGAGTCGCAGGTCACGCGGGAGGAATACCTGAGGCGTGTGGCACTTTTAAGGGAACACATGCGCGAGCGCTCCATTTCCTACAGCTGGCACGATCCGGACGTAAGCTATCTCGAAGCCGTATTAGCGCGCGGAGACCGCCGTTTGGCCGACGTGATCGAGGCGGCTTGGAAAAAGGGAGCGAGAATGGACGGTTGGAACGAGTATTTTAAATTTGATGCTTGGATGGACGCCTTTCGAGAAACCGGCCTGGACCCGGACTTTTATGCCTGCCGGGAACGCGATGAAAACGAAACCCTTCCATGGTCTCACCTTTCCGTAGGCGTCACGGAGTCCTTTTTCAAACGGGAACGAAGGCTCGCGCACAACGCCGCCGTAACCCCCGACTGCCGAGAAAACTGTTCCGGCTGCGGCGCGAACCGCCTGCTCGAGGGGAGGCGCTGCGATGCATAGCCACAGACTGCTTTTTACGAAAGAAGGCCCCGCCCGCTATATCTCCCATCTCGACCTGATGCGCACATTTCCGCGCGCGTTTCTGCGCGCCGGCATTTCGCTGAAGCATACGGAGGGCTTCCATCCCCACGCGGCCATTTCCATTGCCCTTCCGCTCCCCATCGGCTTTTCCAGCGCATGTGAGCTGTTAGACTTCACTCCGGAGGAAGAGGTCAACCCCGAAACGCTGCCGGAACTGCTCGGCCGCGCGCTGCCGGAAGGCATCCGCCCGATCCGTTGCAGTATGAACCCGCCTTCGCTGAAAAATCTGGTTTTTGTCGGCTATCGGTTAAGCCTGGAGTACGATTCCGGGATACCGGAGGACGCGGAGGATAAACTGCGCGCACTCTTTCAGCGAGACAGCCTGATCGTTCCCAAAAAGGCCAAACCCACAAAAGGAAATCATACCGGTACAGTGGAGACGGACATCCGCCTCCTGCTCCGAATCGTTTCCGTTTCACGTAGCGGAGAAAGTTTCTTGCTTCTTGATGCCGTTGTCACCGCGCGGGATCCCGGCTTGAACCCATCCCTGATCNNAACACTGTCCTGAGGCCGCGCCGGATTTCGTTTCCTATCACCGAAACGCTCTTTACGACGGGCAATTGCGTCCCTTTTCTGAGATTTCTGTATAAAAAAATAATTATTGCTTTTTCAGGCGTCCTATGGTACAATTCCATAGTCTAATTAGGGGTGGTCCTCTGCTGCTTCCGTCCCATGCGAAAGACGGTCACATTTGGCGGCACGAACATCTATCACATGAGGAGGATACTAAGATGGATCTCGTAAAGGTGCTTCAGGAACAGCAAATGAAGCCAAAGATCCCGGATGTGCACGTGGGAGACACGGTGCGCGTTCATGTAAAAATCAAGGAAGGCGCCCGCGAGCGTGTGCAGATTTATGAAGGCACGGTCATCGCGAAAAAGCACGGGGGCATTCAGGAAACCATAACTGTCCGCCGCGTATCCTACGGCATCGGCACGGAGAAGGTATTTCCGATCCACTCCCCCAATATCGTGGATATTGAGACGGTGCGTCCCGGCAAGGTTCGCAGGGCAAAGCTCTACTATCTGCGTGACCGCGTCGGCAAGAGCGCGAAGATCAAGGAAAAATTATAATATTGATCATTCATACACGAAGGAGGAATAGCTTATGCTATTCCTCCTTTCTTTGCAGCTTATTCAGATGAGTTTGACTCGAACGATATATTCCCTATATCAGACCGGAAACCTGCAGAAGCCTCTGGACGATTACCGAAACCTCAGCTCTGGTAATATTGTCCTTCGGAGCGATCAGATTGCCGTCCCTCCCGGAAACAACTCCGGTCTTAACGCAAGCCGCAATACCGTACTTCGCGTAATCCGCCGACTTGGATGCATCGCCGAAGCCTGCAAACAGCGCGATCATTTCTTCCCCTGCAAGTCGCACATGTAAACCGGTGATGTCCATTGCTCTTGCCGCTATGGTCATAACCTGTTCCCGGGTGATCGTATCTTCAGGGCCAAATTTACCGCCGCCGTAGCCGGATATGAGCTTGTACTCAAAAGCCGTTTTTATATTCGCCGTACCAGGCTGCCTCATTGACGTATTGAACGGAAAATCCGTTCAACAGATTTATCGCGAGAATTGCTTATTGAGGCGAACAAATGCTAAAATACCATTTTATACAGAATTATACAAACCGATCTTTTCCATTTTGTCAGCCATTTTATCAGCGAATATTGCCGTTAAGTATATTTGCATTACAGTATTTTTCCCTGCGTTGTCGGACGAAGAGACTGGTATAAAAGAAAAACCGAAGCAAAGAAAAGCGCACCTCCCCCGCCCGCCGCAAAAATCAGCATTCCGGCAGCGGTAAGCAGCGACGCCGCCGAAAGAGATAAAAGGTACGAAACCGACTCGGCCCGGACGGGGCCCATCAGCCAGCAGAGCAGAAGATAAATTGACTGACCGCCGTCCAAAACACGGACGGGCAGGAGGTTAAAAACAGAAAGCGCCAGACTTACGCCCGAGAGAATATATAGTTCCTCCCAACCGGAGCTGTATGCCATCCGCGCCGCCAGAGCGGAAAGCGCTATCCCAGCCGCCGGCCCGGCTGNNCGATTTCTTCCGGATAAGAAAGTTCATTCGGGTTCCACAGCTCCATTTCGGCTCCCGTCGCTCTCAGATACACCGCACAAACGCGGCCGCCTATAATACGCAGCGCAGCGAAATGACCGAGTTCGTGAAAAAGGCAGGCCGTCAGAAAGTGCGCCAGAAGATAGCCGGAGTCTAAAAACAGCAGGATGGACAGAAAAAGCAGAAATCCCCCGCTGACGCGAACGTGAGGCGGCACTCTCCTTACACTCATGCGATTCCATAGTACCATGCGGGATCGAGATACTTTCCGTCCTTTCGGACTTCAAAATGCAGATGGCAGCCGGTCGAATTTCCGGTATTGCCAACCTCCGCAATTTTTTGCCCGATGGAAACTTTCTGCCCCTTTTTCACGCTGACTTTACTGCAATGGGCGTAAAACGTGCTGGTATTATCCTCGTGTGAAATGCACAGGTACAAGCCGTATTCCGTACTTTCTCCCGTATAGGACACCGTGCCGTCTGAAAATGCCGCTATCGGAGTTCCCTTTTCCGCCGCAATGTCAATTCCGTAATGGAATCTCAAGATTCCATCCTTTGGGTGAATCCTCCAGCCAAATCCGGAGGAAACCGGTCCCGAAACCGGATCCCTGTGCCGGATGGAGAGGTTTATCTTTTCTAATGTTGCCCGCTCGGGCAGGGACGGTTCCTGCTTCGTCCGTTCAGATGGAATCGCCTCCGTTGCGCCCGCGCCTGTCGCCCCATGCCCGGTGTCGGAAGATACCGTATATGCCTTCTCCTGCGTCGCCGCCGATGNNAATCTGCGGGTAAGAAAAGCGGCGGTATCTACCGCCGCAAGCGATAAGAACTTTCTTTCTCCCTGAAAGGTAACCGGCTCCGGTATAATAATATCCATCCCGCCGTCCGCTTCATCCGCTGCGGTGTCTTTTGTTTCCTCCGCTGTATTGGACTGTGCCCGGTTCTCAGGGGCGGAAGCCTCCCCACTTTCCGGTATGGTATCATTCTGCTCTTCCGGCTCTGCCGAACGTCCGAAAACGCTGATATACAGTTCGCTCAGCGCATCCCGGATTGGTTCCCCGCCGGAAACCGCCTCGCCGATGGAAGCGAAGGCAGCCCGAAAATCCATATCATGCTCAAGCACCGCAAGCACGGCTTTTCGCATTTCGGCGGTCCTTTCCGGCAGCAGGGCGCGCCCAGCAAGCACAAGCAGAAAGATCAGCACGCAGCAGCCCAATTGCAGCAGCCGCTTATTCTCGCGAAAGGAAAACGCAGGCTTAACCGATCTTTTTTTCCGCCGTACGCCTATGCCGCCGCGCGCTCTCGGCCGATCCCGAAAGGCGGTCCGATACCTTGGGATATTTTCATACTCTTCCATCGTCCTGCTCCTTCCTCCCGAACGAAAGCACCGGTCGGCGTTCCGATCGTACCTGGCGGGCTTGTCACGTTCACACTTATTTTATGTGCGGGAATGGCACGATATGACAGCTTGACAGCCCACTCCCCCGGGGGTATGATGCATATGATCGATACTCATCAACCGCTCACCGTCATACGCGCGCTGTGTCTGAGCGGCATATAAGGAGAGGGCAATGACCGGACTGGTAAGGGATTCCCGTTTTTACCGCACTTTTTTCCGTCTGACAGCCGTAATCGCACTGCAGAACCTGATTTACTTCAGTGTGAATTTAGCGGATAACATCATGCTTGGCTCGTACGATGAAGGTGCGCTTGCGGGCGCCGCGCTTGTCGGCCAGGTGCATTACCTTCTTCAGATGATTGCCGTAAACGGCATCGGCGCGGGCGCCTTGGTAATGGTCTCCCAGTACTGGGGCAAACGGGATACGGAAGCCATACGACGAATCTTTTCCATCGCCGCGAAATTTTCCGTCGGATTCGGGCTTCTCTTCTTTTTCTTCACGTTTCTCTGGCCTGATACGATTTTGTTCCTTCTGACAAACGATCCGGCCGTTCGGGAGGCGGGCGTTTCCTATCTTCATTTTGTCAGCTTTTCTTTTCTTGCATTCCCGCTTCAGAGTGCGCTTGTCATGGCCCTGCGCGGTGTGGAAACCACGGTAATCGGGCCTGTAATCTGCCTCTGCAGCCTTGCGATGAAAATCGTCCTGAATTATACCCTTATCTTTGGCAATTTCGGCGCGCCGGAGCTTGGGATAGTCGGAGCGGGTATCTCCACGTTAGTCAGCCGTTTTGCCGAGCTGATTGTGCTTCTGATCTACTTGAAGCGCTTCGACAAAAAGCTGAAAATTTCCTTTCATCGTTGGTTGCTGCCCGATGGAGCATACTTAGGAGACTTTTTCAAAACGGCGATTCCGCTCATAGCCAGCGGCGCCTCCTGGGGCGTCGGGATCATCATGCAAAGCGTCATCTTAGGTCACATGAGTTCGGCGGCTGTGGCGGCCAACAGCATTTCCACCGTAATGCAGCAGATTACCACCGTATTTGCTTTCGCCTCCTGCCACTCGAGCAGCGTCATGATCGGAAAGATCATAGGCGAAGGACGGATGGACCTGATCCGCCCGTACAGCCGCACCTTTCAGCTTCTCTTTATCGCCAACGGCATTGTGACCGGACTGCTTGTTTTCCTGTTGCGGGATTTTATTCTTGGGTTCTATCAGCTCTCCGCGTCGACACACGAGCTTGCCCGCGGCTTCATGACCGTTCTCTCCGCCACCCTCCTCTTTACCTGCTACGAATATCCCGTTCAAAATGGGATCGTTGCGGGCGGCGGGGATACCAAGTATCCCTTCCTTGTGGATACGCTGTTCATCTGGCTCTTCACGATTCCCTTTTCAGCGCTGAGCGCCTTTGTCTGGCAGTTTCCGCCGCTGGTCACCTTTCTCTTTCTGAAGGGAGATCAGATTCTCAAGTGCATNNCGCTACCGCTGGGTGCGGGTACTGACAAGGACCTCCCCCTGTTCCGGCCCTTCCTCTCAGCCTCCGGAGGACACACTATAGCCTCTCGGACTTTGCTTTCTTCTTCCATAGGCTTTGCTTCCCCCGCTTGTTATTTTCCTGCGCCGCCTCACTTCCCCGCTCCGGCCCCGGCGCTTAATCGACAGGAAAAAAACTTGCCGGCCATAATTTCTTTTCTGTGTTGACAAACGTCTTTGTTGCCGCTATAATAATCAGGCAGCAAAAAATGCGAGAGTGCTGGAACTGGTAGAC
>DCTG01000123.1 GCA_002329245.1 Clostridiales bacterium UBA1446 | reverse complement strand
GGGTCCTGAAAAATCATGGAAATCCTGTCGCCGCGGATGCTGCGCATCTTGGCGTCCGGCATTTTAAGAAGGTCTTCGCCGTCCAGAAGGATTTCGCCCGACGTGATTCGCGCCGGCGGCATTTGCAAAAGCCGCATGATGCTCAGCGCGATCGTCGTCTTACCGGCGCCGGTTTCANNCCGACCAGGCCGATGGTTTCGCCTTTCTGCACGTTGAAGGAAACGTCATTGACCGCATGACAGGTTCCGATTTCTCTTGATATGTATTTCACGGTCAGGTTTTTGACCGAAAGAATAATTTCACTCACTGTACCAATCGCCCCTGCTCATATTTTCAGTCTCGGGTCAAGGCAGTCTCTCAGTCCGTCTCCGAAAAGATTCAACGCGATGACCGTTAATGCCATTGCAATTCCAGGCATTGTTACCATATAGGAATGGTCGATGNNTGCCGAAGTGATAATGGCGCCCCATTCGGGATTCGGCGGCTGCACGCCCATGCCGAGAAAACTCAGACCCGCAGCGAGCATGATGGAAAGCGCGACGTTTATGGTGGTTTGCACAATCAGCGGCGATAGAATATTCGGCAGCAGATGCCGGAACATGATGCGAATCTTGCTTGCGCTGATTGCCCGCGCCGCTTCGATATATTCCTCATTTTTCACTTGAAGTATGGGCGCGCGCGTGAGCCTTGCGAAAATAGGGATCGCGGAGATGCCGATTGCGATGATGGCGCTGTTCACTCCGGTGCCGAGGGCGGCGGCGATCGTGATGGCAAGGAGGATGGAGGGCATCGACATGAGTATGTCCAGGATTCTCATCGCGATATTATCGGCCCTGCCCCCGTAAAAACCCGAGAACAGACCGATGACAATCCCCACCACCGCCGAAAAAAGCGTTGAAACCACGCCGATAAACAGAGAAATCCTGCCGCCGTACAGGATGCGTATGAAGATATCGCGCCCCAAATTGTCCGTGCCGCAAGGATGTCGCCAGGAAGGCGGCTGGAATTTCTCCTGCAGGTTCTGCGCGTTAAATCCCTCGGGCCCTATGACGGGCGCGAGCAGGCAGAGAATGACGATTATCATCAGAAGGCAGAAACCGATCATGGCAGACTTGTTCCGTATAAGCCGGTTCAAGGTTTGCCGGAACATGCTCCGCTGCTTTACGGCAATCCTTTCCTCCGGTTTCCGCTCCTTAACTGTCATTTTAAGCATGGGCGTTCCCCTTTCGAGAAAGACGTCTTCCCCGCAGCCGCGACCCGAAAAACGCCTGGTTTGCGAAATCCACCCTGATACGCGGATCGACGGCGGCGTACAGCAAATCAAGAACAAGGTATATAATGCTGTAGCTTGCGGCAAGTATCATCACCGAAGCGCGGATAACCGGATAGTTGCGCATAGCGATCGCCTCGACCATGAGGCGGCCGAGGCCGTTAATCGAGAATACCTGTTCGAGAACCATGGCCATCCCGAGCGCGCCCCCGAACAAGGAGCCCACGGTGGTAATAATCGGAATCAGCGCGTTTCTTACGATGTGATGCCATGTGATGACGCGCTCGATCTGCCCTTTGGCTCTCGCCGTGCGCACATAGTCCTGCCGGATGCAGTCCAAGACGCTCGTTCGCGTAAACCGCAACAAGATTGCCGCGTTTTGCACTCCGAGCGCAATCGACGGCAATACCCAATACTTAGGTCCCGAAAATCCGGCGATGGGAAACCATTTTAAATTGAGCGCAAACCAGATAAGAAGCAGTATGCCAAGCCAGAACTGCGGCATTGAGATACCTATCATCCCTACGACGGAGAAGGAGGTGTCGAGCCACGTATTCTGATGCTTGGCCGTAAAAACGCCAAGCAGCACGCCGATGACGACCGCGATAAGAGTCGTCAGGCAGGCGAGCAGAAATGTGTTTGGAAAACGCAGCATGACGTCTCCGGTTACGGACTGCCCGTTCACAAAGGAGGTACCCCAGTCCCAATGAAAAATTATCCCGCCGATAAAGTGAAGATACTGAACAACAAACGAATCGTTTAAGCCGTGCTGCTCGCGCCACGCTTCGCGCATTTCCTCCGTGGCCTGCGCCGACAGGATGACGTCCGCGGGGTCGCCCGGCGTCAGATAGAGGATGACGGAAATCAGAAGAGACACGCCAAGTAAAACGGGGATCATATGTATGAGCCGCTTGATGAAATATTTAAGCATCGGGACTCCCCCCATTGACTGACTATCAAGACAATTCTATTTGGATGCGTCCGCGAATAGAATCCGCGGACGCATCCAAAATCAGAATGCAAAGGGCATTAGGGCTTTCGGTAAAACGTTTACCTGAAATAGGCATCCTCAAAGCAGAGCAGGAAGCCGTTGCGCCGAACCCCCGTCAGGTCGTCGTCCATGGCGACATAGGTCTGGCTCACCGCCAGCGGGATCCAGTAGAGGCCCTTTTCGACGAAATAGGTATTAGCCTCCCGGTACAGTTTAACGCGCTCGTTGATGTCCGTCGCCCCGCGAATCTTGCCCATCAGGGCGTACCATCCCTCGCCGGATTTGTCGCTTGAAAGCTCCGGATGCGACGCGCCGAACAGCATCGGGTTATCGATTGTCGAAATCGCGTCGTCGGAGTCCTGCGTGCATTGCAGATACAGATCGTATCCGGTAATGTCCCCGCTGAAGATGATGGAGCTCACCGTCGCATAGTCCGCGAGCTGAGGCTGGAGAGTTATCCCGATCTGGCTGAGCTGAGAGGACAGCTGTTCTGTCACGAGCTGGAAGTTGATCGTCGACTCTCCGACAATCCGCAGCGTCAGACCTTTCTCATAGCCCGCTTCTTTCATCAGCTCTTTTGCCTTCGCAATATCCGGAGCCGGGAGCGTGGGGTTCGTGTCCCAATCCGGGTTGTACCCTACCGCTTCTCTGGTCAGCATGCTGGTAGAGGGATAGGCAAACCCGTTGTAAGCGCCGGCCATGATGTCCTCGCGATTCACCGCGAGCATGATCGCCTGGCGGACGCGGAAATCTGAAAGCGCCTTGTTGCCGGAGTTCATGCCCATATAGATCATCATGTTCTGGCCCGTCATCACCTGCTTGAGATTATCGCTTTCGTGTACGGATACCACCTGGTCGGAGCTGATATTCCAGAGAAGGTCAATTTCCCCGTTTTGCAGCGCCATAAACGCGGCGGTCCGATCGCTGATAATCTTCATCGTCACATGCTTGATGGGCGGGGTGCCTCTATAGTAGTCGTCGAATCGGGTGACGGTGACGTGATCGCCCGGGACCCATTCCGTGACATGATAGGCCTGCGGCCCGATGGGCGCCTGATAGAAGCTTTCATCTCCATTCACGGCATCGTAGGCTTTGCCGCTGAGAAGCGTGAGCATTTGGAACCCGGATTCCCAGACGCCGTTGACCTTATTGAACCGGAAATCCACCGTATAGTCGTCTATGATCTTTGTCTTTTCCAAATCCACGAAGTCAAGCTGCCAGCCTAAACCGCTGTGCTCGCGGAACGCTTTGATGGATGTAATAATGTCGGATGCAGTAAATATGTTTCCGTCATTCATCTTGATGTTGGGGGTGATATGGAACGTGGCGCCCATATTATCCGCGTCAACCTCATAGGAATCGCATACAGGAGAGTAATACTTCGCTTTTTCGAAATCATACCGGATCAAATACTCGACGCACATGGTCGCAAACGGATATTGCGTAAAATCCAACAGGTTGTCGAGACTGATCTTTCCAGGGTCCGCCACGGCCGCGAAGGTCAGGGTATCTTTCGAGCTTGTAGCCCCCTCCTTGATTTCAGATTGAATCTGGATCATGTAGTCCTGCGCCGACTGGATAATTTGTTGGGCTACTGCGGAGGAATCTCCCGGGGAACCGCCATTCGGCGGAGATTGTGAGGATGAATTACCGCACGACGATAATAAGAGCGCACCTGTTATTGCCAGTGTCATAACGATCGCTAATACTTTCCTGCTTTTCATAGTATCCTCCTCATATTAATTTGTACTCCTGTCAATTCATGTTTTAATGTCTCAATGACAATGGGAAATGGAAGGAAACGCAACGAGGTAAAGCAGATGGCAAGACAGCTTCGCTGATATGGAATCCGCCGACCGGAAATAAGCAAGAAGACACGGGTTTTTCGCATACAAAGCATTCTCCCCAAGGGAATAACGGACGGCGTTCGCCGAGCCATTCTGTCCGTGCGGCAAGCAAAGCGGCCCCGGCCGTAACAGGTATTTTCCGGACACATCTGTTAGAGGATTCCCCTTCTCCTCGAGCCGGAGAACATGATGTGAGATACAACATCTTCCGATTATTCCTATTTTTTGCAGAAGTGGATTTTATAGTCGAATATGCCAGATTCTAAAACAATGATATAATATTACATACTCTGGTTGCAAGCAACAAAAAGTAATCATTTTGTCAACCGAAATATAACAAACTATCCAAAATTGGATCGGGCGACTTCTCTTCTTTGGTAAGCAGCGAAGAGAATAAAAACGCCAAGACGGGAGAGATTGCGGGCTTCCAAAATATAAACAAAAGGAGACCCGAACAGGTCTCCTTTTGTTTATCGTATGAACCCTTTGAGTAAGCCGAATGAAACTTCTTGTTGTGGAAATCGTTGCCTTAACGCGTGAAATTCTGTACAATGAGCAGAAGACGGTCTGAAATCCGTTGCGCTGTTTGCCGCGTTTTTCTTTTTAAATATGAAGCAAAGGAGAGTTTCCGCCATGAAGTATCAATGCACCCTTATTGCCGTGCAGGACAGGACCCGGGCCATCGAATTTTATTGCAGCCTGTTAGGACTGGAGGTGACCGCCGACTTCGGCGCGAACGTCACCCTGTCCGACTGTATCGCCCTGCAGACTCTGGAAAGCTGGACGGACTTTCTTCAGAAGGATTCATCGGAAATTGCATTGGGCGGCAACGACGCCGAGCTTTATTTCGAGGAAACCGATATGGACGGCTTCCTGCAAAAGCTGGCCGAATTCCCCGGCATCCAGTATGTCCACCCGCCGAAGGAACATGCCTGGGGCCAGCGGGTGGTGCGTTTTTATGACCCGGACCGCCACATCATCGAGGTTGGCGAAGATATGACCGCGGTGGCGCGCCGTTTTCTTGAGGGCGGCATGACGCCGGAGCAGATTGCCGCGCGGATGGCCGTACCCATCGAAGCCGTCCGGTACTGGCTGGGCGAGTAAGGGACAATAATGCAATGCAAGCATTCTCTCCGTTAGGAACGGCATGGAGCTAAAAAACAGCCGCGGCGAAGGTCACTTCGCTGCGGCTGCGCTTATATGCTCATAATGGATGAAAGTTTTGCTATTGCTGGCTTTTTTGAAAAAATATATCGTCCCCCCATTTTATCAAACCAGTGGTGCAATTATTGTCCGAGGGGAGATAACGGATCTAAGAATTCGAAAACCCACATGGATACTATGTTTTATTAGCACGGACGCACGGGTTTCATAAACCCAAAGGCAGATACGCGAAACAAACCGTTCTGCGATCGCTTTTCTTAAGCCAAGCCTTTCGCAATCCCCGTCAGCAATATTTTAAAGTGTGCCACAGCCTGCTCGCGCAAATCAAAGTCAGGGTAGCGAATGCACCATTCATAGGTAAGCCCTCTGACTGCTAAAACAAAATGTCTGGCTAAGTCTTCAAGCGGCAGAGAACTTTGAAATTCTCCCCGCTGTATTCCCCGATCCAACACATCGCTGAATAGTTTATACAGATCCCGGTTATACCCGTTGACCCCCGCTGTATCGACATCTCTTGTGAGCTGTACCGTATATAGGTTTTTCATATTCTCATAGCCAATCGAGCCGACAAGCACATCGGTTATTCTGCCGATCAGGGCAAGGAGAACATCCGATGCCGGCATATCAGCGGGGAGAGCATCAATGAACGCTCTGTAATCCATATCTAATTGCGATACAAAATCGTTGAAAACAGAGAGGTATAATTCATCTTTTGAATCAAAGTGGACGTAGAATGTACCCTTGGTCACTCCGGCCGCCTCCGCGATGGACTCCACACTGACAGCGGCAAATTTATTGTTACTGAATAGCTTTTCTGCGCTTTCGTATAATCTCTTTTTGGTTTCGGCTCCCTGTATCTTTTTTCTATTCGGTTTTTCTGTCTTCATAGCGTCCTCTTTCTTATTGATTTGTCTTTAAAATCACAGTATAATGACCGTGGTTACTATACTGCGGTCATTAAATATTATTTTCATATTAACCTTTTTTTAGGAGAAACGCAAGACGGAATCATGAATCGTCTTGAATCTGTGAAAGCAGGGGCTGTGCTGTGTAATTCGGGATCGAATAATCCATGCTGTATTTTGGTACATTGCGTGAAACATGCAATCTTTTTTAAAAGAGGGCGGTTAAAATAAAAAGACAAAAGTGGAATTCATTGTTGAAGCGGCTGTTGGTGTTTGTCCTGGCCCTCATTCTGATGGTCGGGCAGCTTCCAACCTGGACGATGGCGTCTGTCAGCGCCACCATGGGCAACACCGTGGAGAAAAACCGGGAAATACTGACCGCTCTCAAAGAACTGTGCGGAAACGATGCA
The DNA here is from genome assembly GCA_002329245.1 of Clostridiales bacterium UBA1446. GTDB lineage: Bacteria > Bacillota > Clostridia > Oscillospirales > Oscillospiraceae > UBA1446. Next base: position 12,069 of record DCTG01000123.1, on the reverse strand, counting down.
GAGGCCTATGAGATCTTAGATGAAATGATCCGGTTGGGCGTCCTGGATCAGAACGGCAACCTGGTAACTTCCGATGTGATCTTAGATGGGGAAACGCTGACCTTAGATGAGGTGAAGCGGCTTGTCAACGATCCAAGCACCGACTTAAGTCAGACCGTGACTGTTGACGGCATTTCCCTGACGCTGGAAAACCTGAAGACCATGATCGAGATCGAAGAGGAGCTTCAGAAGATCCAAGACAAGTATTTCGGCGGAAACGTCACCCTGAGCGCAGCACAGCGCGCTTCTCTGGAATCGTTCTATCAGCAGCTTGCCACCAGCGGCGTTCGCTTGTACGGGGATGCTGAGCTTCCTGTGGAGGTGCCATCCGGCGCCGATCACACCGCTTACGCGGAGATCGACACTTCCCCCCTGACCTGCAGCAACGGCAGCAGCGGGCAAAGTGTGACTGTCACACTGAACGACAGCAGCGGCAATCAGCTGGAGAAGGTTCCCGCCTCGGGAGCTACGATCCGCTACCGTTTTGTAAGCTGCAGCGCCAAGAGCGGCACCAACTACATAGATACCAGCGGCTTTGACGGCATCCTTGATTTTGAAGCGGGCAGCGAAGAGACCCAGAAAGTGATTACCTTCACCATACAAAACGACACCAGCCGATTCGAGGGACAAAAGGCTTTTTTGATTCAGTTCTACGATCCCCGGAATATTTTCCTGAACGACTATATGCTTGCGGCGGAAAAAAAGGTCATTATTCAGGGCAGTTACACATGGGACCCAATCTATTATAATACCTCGGCGAACGCTGCATCGGAAGTCAATATTACTTACCCGGATTACAATCCGGATACAGGGGATTTTGGCGAACCTTATTACAGGTCGGAAAACCTGAAATTCACCGTCCCCGATACGGTGGTAAATTTCATGAGGGAAGAGGGCATATACAGCGCCGTCCGGTGGTCTTTCACTCCGGCCATAGGAGATCCTCACGCAAAAGTGAATATCCATGCGATCTTGGGAAGCGGCGAANNATGTGGAGGTAGTCTATGCGAATCCGGGTACAAATCCTTACGAACCGCCGACGCTACAGACGTATTCCATGGAAACAGATCCTTCGAAATTCGTATTTGATCCGAACGCACTTTATCATGCATTGCCCGGTGGCCAGAGCGGCGGCTATTTTTACATGGATTCCAGATATATTAATCCCGATGTTGCAGGCGGAACATACAAAATTGAATTTTTCGACAATGCCGCTCCCGTGGTGCAGTCGGTATCCGTACCGGACGGAGTGACGTTCCAGTACGGACAGTCCGTACCGATTACGGTGACGTTCAGCGAGCCGGTGGATTTGACAAATACAAGGTTGACCGTAAACGGGGGCACACCAAATGCCGTTACGCTGAGCCCGGTGGAGAGCGGAAGCAAGGGCGTGCGGCAGGCAACGTTTCTGTATCCCGTGAAGCCCGTGGAGCAGAGCAATTCCCTGAGCGTCACTGCCGTAACCGGCGCGGTGGACCTGAGCGAAAATCAGCAGTCGTCATACAGCGGTACGGAACTGACGGATGTAATGGCGGATCTGTCCCGGTATTATTCGTTCACAACCGAAGCCGAAGCAAACGTCACCATGGATGAAAACGGGACCCTGTTCGGAACGGTATCGCTGCCCGTTTCCAATAATGACTGGACCCGCTGGATCGACGCGGAAGCATCGCCTGATGAAACGGGGAAATATATGGTCTCCAGTGTCTACGCCTCCATTGACGGCGGTCTGACAAGGACCCCGCTCTATTGCGACGAGGATTCTGTGACAGGTGAACTCACAAGCGTGAGCGGCAGCTTTACGCCAAGGCACAATACAACGGATGCCGACGTGGCCCGTATGGTGGAATTCTATTACACGGACGACGGAACGAACTATTTTTTAATGCCCGGCAAGTCTGCCGTCTATGTAGTGATGCCTGTGGTGTATCTGGAAAGCAGCGATCTGTCCATCTCCGATAATTTTCCGGAGAACTGCACGGTATTTGCCCAAGACCCCACGGCACTGCAGCTCACCTATCTGGTAACCAGATCCAATGCGACTTGGAAGGGAAAAAACGATTTTTTATGGTCCAGCAGCAATGAGCGCATCGCGACGATCAACCAAGATGGTAAGATCAGCCTGACGGGCAGCGAAACCGGCGATGTGACCTTTACCCTCACGGCGCTAAACGGAGCAATCGCGGGCAAGGCTGTGACGGTCGACAGCCGGACGCTCCATGTCAAGGTCGGACTTTCGCCGTTTCTGATCATTCCCGAGGGCATCAACCGCATTTTAATACAGGAGGGTCAGGACGCCGAGGTGCGTTGGACTTCCAACCTGATCAACAAGTATGCCGAATTAGGCCAGGATGCCGTTTTTACGATTACCACCTATCAGGCGGTGTATGGCGGTGATGCGATCCCGGAGAAAGGAGATCAGGTGGATCGGCGGACGGTGTCCGGAAACAGCGGCAATCCGGTGGCAAGCTGTGTGCTTCCGGCAAACCTGCTTTCCGGCGTATCCATTACGGGACGGTTCAGCTATATTGTGGAGATCAGCGCGGTAAATCCCAATAATACATCGCAGATTCTGACCGCAACGGCGTATATCTCCATTTTCTCAAAACCGGCCTTCGTATCCCTCGATAAGCTGGACAATTATTTTATCACAGACAGCACCACGGCGCTGTCCATTCATTGGACGCTTCAAAATTTTGATGTGCTGAATGGAGCGGAATTTGAACTTCGGGTCACGGGCAACTCCCCAGATAAAGGCTTCACGGATCAAATCATAACAGAAACGGCCAATACGGGCGGAAGCTATACCTTCTCTGTTCCCAAGGTCACAAACGGGTTCAAGGAGTCTTACACGGTCACGGTCAAGGCAAGAAACTCCGCAGACTCTACCTGGTCCTACGATTCGTTTGTACTGAGCGTGTACAGCGATGCGGCTCTTAAGCTCTGGATCGACGGGGCTGAGGCGGGTTCCGGTCACACCATGAGCAACATCCATACGATCAGTCAGATGACAAGCGAGGAGATCCTTGCCCTGAACCGGGATATCTATCTGAAGAACGTTATCAGCATCAATTACGGCGATTACGCCTGGGGGCAGATCAGCGACCAGCTCAAATGGAGATCGTCGGACGCCGGCGTTGCCAGCATCAATTTCAAGGATGTGAATCTCTACAGCAATATTCAGGACCTGCGCTATGCTTCCTACCGTCCCGGGGATACCTTTATCCTCTCGGGACTGAAGGATGGCCAGACCATCGTCACCGCAACCCATGCTGCAACCGGAAAGTCGGTTTCCTTAGATGTCACCGTACAGACCCTGAAGGACAAGCTGTATCTCTTTCAAATTATCCCAAGAGCGAAGACCACACTGACCTATACCAACGGCAATGGCGAAAAGCGGACGGTGGAAACCAACGAAAACGGGGAATTGGCTCTCTATGAGGAGTCCGGCATCGCAAGCGAGATCAATATGAAGTCCAACTATGCCGGAGACGTCTACATGGGGACGCTGTACGGGGGACTGGTCTCCTCGGAGAAGGATTCCACAAAGCTTCAGGTCTATCCCATGAATTACTTCCAGCTTAGAAAAGTGGCGACCGCAGAGCTCTATTTTAAAAATCCGGACGGCTCGGCATTCAGCGGAGACGTGATCCTTCGGGGCGGCGTTTATAAAAACGGCGAATACTGCGCCGATGCAAAGCTCAACGAGAAGGACGGAAAAGAGGACCAGACGATCCATATCAACGCGGACGGAAAGTTCACGGTGCAGATGGACGCCGACCAGTTCTGGGTCGAAGCCAGTGATGAACAACTTGAGTCCGGCGACCGGCTGAACTTCGTTTTCGAGGTTCGCTTCCCGGGCGATACCTATTATCCCCGCCTACTGAACATCAACTGCAATATCGGGGTGGAAGACGCTATCAAATTCGGCAGCAAGACCGTCCGTGTGGAACAGGTCCCGGCCGGAGAAAAGTACAAGCCGTTTATTGTGACCCAGGATGTGGACTACGGATTCAAAAGCGGCGTAGTCTTTGATGTCCGGAACTATACGGGCAGCATCGGGCCGGGGCAGTCTGCACCGACCACCAAACTGATCACCACCGTGATGTGGTGGGGCGAGGATGTGAAAAGCGACAACTCCAAACACAAGCTGACGCTGCTGGACGAGTATCTGATCACGCCCTCCGGGCAGACGTCCGAGTCACTGGTCTATCCGTTCTCCTCCATCAAGGCGACCCGGAACACCTTCATCATGAACGGTCAGACGATGGAGGGGTGGCTGGAATCCGCGCAGAGCAGACGAATGAAGCTGCAGGAAACGAATGCAGACGGAACACTGTACCAGACGATCACGCTGCCATTTTCCATCGTGAATATGATCGGAGTGGAAAATGCAGAAGACAGCGCAGAAATCAACAATTTCTACCAAACCATCGGGGATTATATGGTCGCCGACGGGAGCGCGCTCTCCGATATCGTCAGCGACGGGGTCATACAGAAAGGTCTGGACTCCCTCAGCGACACGGGCATCGATAAGAAAGACACAGCCGGAATGTTTGGCGTGCAACTATCGCCCACTCCCGACCCCACCGTCTTTTCGGCACTGATCTATGTCAATCTGGGAAACATGGCCAACGACAACGTCACCGGGATATATACCCAGAACGACATTTCAGAGGATATCGACTATCTCCCGTCTTTGCCGGATATGCTCAGTATGATAGATGGAAACTACCTGAGCAAGCAGAAGGAAACCTATAAAAAGAATTCCACGCAGAAGACAAGCTCTTCCGGGAGCGTTTCTTATACCATAGGCGGATATATGTTAGGGGAATTGAAGTACCAGGACGGCGAATGGGGCTTTTATGTGCTCAACGGAGGCTTCAACGCCGGCGGCGGCTATAGCAAGAGCTGGTTCTACAACACCTCCGTCGGAGGGGTTCCGGTCACCGGGGAGTTTACCGTGGGTGCAACTGCGGAGGTAATCTTCAAGGCGGCTGTGCGGCGCGGCGACGATATCAAGGAGCAATACGGCAAGAGCTCAGTCAATGACTATCTGACGACTCTTCGCCTGTACGCCTACATCCGCGCTTTCGGCGGCCTTGGTTTCGACTATTCCGTCGCTGCTTTGAAGATCGGTGTGTTCGGACAGATCTCCATTGATTCCCAAAATAGTTTTTTGAACAGCTACAATAAAGAGAGAAAAAGCGGCCAGACTCTGTCCATGCGCGGAAAGACCGGTGTGGAGTTTGTTGCAAAATTCCTCTTTGTCTCCTATGAAAAGGTGCTGGCCTCGATCAACTTCAACCTGTTTGAACTAAAATTCAACGAATGGGACGAAATTCAAGAAGAGTGGGCGGAGATCATCAAGCAGTCTGAGCGCGATCTGAAGGGTACCGGCCTGAAAGGCAGGTTTCTGGCTCTACCCAACGGCGAAGTCCTTGTGCCCGTGTCCGAAAGCACGCAGATCGAGAGCCGGGACTATCTTGACGAGTATTCGCGCGCCTGGAATGGGCCGGAATCCTCCGCGCGCGGTCTGCTCCGGGCGGCGGCCGCACCTTCAACGGGCGTCAGCGTGCTTCAGTCAAATGCCTATCCTTATTCAGATCCCGTACTGACAAAAGACGGACATCTCCTGCTGTTTCTCTCTGACGGCGACAGCACGAATGTGGAGGACACCCATGTCTGCTGGAGCCAATACGCTGCCGGCGGCTATGGTACGCCGCAGGCCTTAGAGACTGATTCGAATGGATACGGGGATTCCCAGCTCAAAGCGGCGGGAGATGCCTCCTTTGCCGCCGCCGCCTGGGTCCAGCAGAGCAGCAGCATCCAGAAGGAAGCGGGAGACGCGGTGACCGACGCGGACATCGCGCTGATGTGCAACAGCACCGAGCTCATGGCCGCGATCTACGATGGATCGGGCTGGACGACAACGCAGTTGACCGCTAATTCTATCCCTGACCTGGCTCCGGTGGTTGCGACCAACGGCCGATACGTCTTAGTGGCGTGGAGAAGCGTCTATGCCGCTGACTCCAGCCAGCCGCTGAACTTCAGCGGCTCGGACACCATTTTGTACCGCATCTATGACAAGAGTACGAGTCAATGGTCCGATCCCCGGACGCTTTACAACGGAACCTCCGGAAACGTCAGGGGGCTGGAGGCCGCCATGCTGTCTGACGGGACGGCTGGCATTGCCTATACCATCGCGGCAAATGACGGCGGCACCGGGGAAAACACCACGGGAAGCAACTTAGAGACCGTCTATGCCGTCGTCGGGACGGACGGCAGTGTCGTCAAAAACGTACGACTGACCAACGACGACAATACGGACGAAAATCCCCAGATCACCACAACCAGATTCGGCGACGGTACAGAGCGCTTTGTTCTGGGCTGGTTCAGCCAGCAGAACGTGGACGGCGTCCCGACACCCGATATCCGGCTGTGCGCTTTTGACGGCAGCGGGACTCTCTATGACAATTTCATTGAGAGTATCAGCAGCGTTAATGCCAACACCTCTGTAAGCATCGGCAACAATTTCCGCTTTATCAACAACGCGGAGAACATTGAAGACCTCTCCATCCTCTGGACGGAGATTGCCGACATGGATGAGGACGCTTCGCAAGCCTCGGCCCACGATCTATTCAAGGCAGTGAGATTTCGTAGCACAGCCGACGGGAAGGTCTTTATTTCCGCGCCGCTGACACTTGCCGAGATGGACGACAATGTCCTGATCGATTCCTTTGCCGTCTATAACGGAGAGGATCATATGATCCGGGCGGTGCTGCTGGGTACGGATTACAGCCATGACTCTTTGGTATCCAATCTCTACACCGCCTCCGGAACCTTCCAAAACAGCGTGGGCATCAGCTATGTCGGCGTGGATCCATCCTCCATCATCCGGGGAATGTCGATTCCTGTCCAGTTTGCGCTCTACAATGCAGGCATAGACCAGATTGATCGCATTCAGGTAGATCTCGGCGGGAAAACGACCGTATTCTCCGATCTTGGCCTTCTGCCGAACGGGAGCGTGACGCTGACGACGTATTACGACATTCCCCAGGACCGGCTCAACAACATCGACTATACCGTAACGGCGCACTTCTCCGAAAGTGATGAAACCGATACGAAAACCGATACGCTCTATCTCGACATCCCCGATGCGGGCATTTCCAAACTGGAGCAGGTCAGCGATGCCGACGGCAAGCGGGTGATTCAGATCACGCTGTACAACGGCAGCGACTCCGTTCTGGACTGCAGCGGCCGAAGCGTGAAGCTAGGACTGTATACCGATGCGGACTGCACACAGCTTGCAGAGCAGGTTGCCGGGCAGGAGAGCGGAGCCGTCTTCACGGTGGACCCCGACGACCTTGCCATGGTGGACGCAGGCGCATATACGCGCCAGTTCACCTTCGACATCCGGAATTACGTTGGCGACGGAAACGAGATCCCGGACGGAGGCATACGGCTTTACGCGAAGGTGTGGATCGAGGAGACGGGAGATGATGGACCCGATACTGTTTCTGAATTCAACGAAACAAACAATGTGGCGTCCATCCTGTTTAAAAGCCGGCTGAAGCTCTATCGTACTCCGGTTTCCCTCTCCACCGAGCAGAGGAACGAGGCGGGCGGCACCAAAGCTCTTGTCACTCTGCGGAATAATTCTCTGGTTACCGCGCAGACCGGCAACCTCGTCGTCAGCCTTCTGGATGGCACAGGGAATATCTTGGAAACCCGGCAGAGCTATGATAAAAGCAGGGAAAACAGCGGTCTGATCACACTCGGCGGCGAGGGAACGGCAACGGAAACCTTCCAGTTTGACCGGCAAGGTGCGTCGCTGACGGTTTCCTATTCCAACACGGTACCGGAGGGCACGCAAAACAATGCAAATCTCGCGTCCTTGGCCCTGTCGGGAATCCCCATCCAATTTGAAAAAGGTAAGACGGAGTATACGGGTGAGGTCAGCCAAGCGACTCAGACGCTGGTCTCAGCAACGACGGAGGATCCCTCGGCTACCGTGGCGGTCAACGGCAGGCAAACTGACCTCGGGAACATTCTGCTGCCCCTCTACTCCGGCCAGAACCTCATTGAAGTCACGGTGACGGCGGCGGACGGGAAAACAACGCAGGCCTATCTGGCCCGTGTCAATAATACTGCTCAAGGGGCAGAAAACACCGATGACTCAAATTATTACTCGGATGGTAATGTTGGGTACACGATGATCCGTCACACACAGCCTGACGGATCGGCAATGGCGGTGATATCCGTTGGTTATATTTCCGGAGCGGAATCATCCGGTGCGGCAACAGCGACGATCGATGTAACCAACAAAGCAAGAAATGTCGACAGCATACAGATAAGCCTGACGAAAGCAGCGGTAGACCGGCTGATATCGGACAATATGGCTCTTCAGATCATAACAGGAAATGGTGATGTCACGATTCCGGCAGCCTGGTTTACATCTCTGCACACGGAAGGCAGGAATTCCATTGCTCTGACCATTTCTCCGGCGGACGGCGACGACACAACGGACGGACTGGTTTCAGACGGAACCTATCATTTCATATTGACGGCAGGCGGTCGGCAGATATCAGAGCTTGGTGAGTATTTCACAATTACGATCCCATTGGATAAAACAAAAGTTGAGAACACCGAGAGCGTGATTGCCCGCACATATGACGAAACCTCAGGGATCTGGAAGCCGCTCGGCGGCACTGCAAATCAAGAAAACGCGACTTTGACCTTCCGAACGAGTCACTTTTCATCATTTGCGGCCTTTGAAACTGTGAAGACCTTTGAAGATGTCACGAGCGACTGGGCGAAAAACGAGGTGGAGACGCTCGCTTCACGCGGTCTAATCAACGGGATATCCGACACTACGTTTAACCCGGACGGAAATATCACGAGAGCCGAATTCACAGCGCTCATTGTTAGATCGCTTTATACGGAGCTTTCGCAAAACAAAGGTACTTTTACGGATGTTTCGGCAGACGCATGGTATTCCGGAGCGGTGCAAACAGCGTATGATTTGGGGCTTGTGACGGGGAGCAGTCCAGATACGTTCAGCCCCGACGCAACTATCACACGGGAACAGCTTGCGACAATTGCGTACCGGCTATATCAGCATAAAAACGGTACAGCCACAGAATATGCGGAGAGCACTTTTTTGGACAGTCAGAGCATCTCAGAATATGCAAAATCCGCCGTAAACTTTGCCCAGAACGTGGGCATCATGAAGGGCAGCGACAATATGTTCTATCCTAAACGCAGTACTACAAGGCAGGAAGCCGCCGTGGTATTGTACAGGCTTCTGAAATATATGGAAGAAATATAAAAAACGAGAGGCTTGACTTTTATGCTTCTTGAAGAATAGCAGTATCTCTACGAACGTCAACTGACGTCCCCTGTGACTTCAAAATGATTGGGCGAAACTTGCGTGGCTGCCGCGTGAGTTTCGCCCAAACGATTCAGATGGATATTTCATCGAGTTTTTACATGTCCGAAAGAACCTATGCACTCATGATTCCACTCAACGAAAAATACCCCGCAGGAAGGTTCCCGTCGGGGTAAAAGAGCAGAAAAATTTCCCATTCCACTCAGATTCCATTTATATAGAAAAATGGCTTTCATGTGAGGGGAAACAAAAAACCCAGGTGGCTTTAGCAATCCTCCAATAAGGATGTTTACGAAAATCATAATTGTTTAGCCAACAGCCAGACGATTACCGATGAATTGTAAATGATCTTTATTGGAGGATTTGCTTTATGGCAAAATTTGAATTTGAATACACAGAGATTGATGGGTTACTGTACCCCAACATTGAGATTGACGGAAAAGCCGAACTTGCTGACTTGGGGAGATATGGATGGCTTCGCTTGAACTATCTGTGCGAACAGAAACCAGGTATGTATCGAGAACTGCTTCTCACCGGCAAGTTGGCAGAACATTGTGCCAGCATTGACAAAACTGCCTTTGAACTGGCGGAACGAATCCGTGCTGATTATCTGAGGAAACACCCCATGCCTGAAGATGATACTATGGAGCGCATTCGCTTATCCGAACAAGCGCAGGAAATTGCAGACGAGATTGTGACAGCCCAAATTATCTGTATTTAAGCAAGAATACCGCCAAACACTTTTACAACGGTGTCTGGCGGTATTTTCGCTTTAGCCTGTAGCTTTTTTATTTCTGTTCCGGTACCCGGAGTACATCGCCGGGATGGATGAGGGAGAATCGGCCTTTATTGTTCAGCCGTTCCAATTCAGCCATCGTACAGTTAAACTTACGGGCAATCGTCCAGAAACTGTCGCCTCGCTGTACCGTGTAGGTGGAATAAGTCCGGTCTTTCGGCACATCCGCCGTCACACCGTACTGGTCGAAAGTATAGGTCGTGCCGCCGATGTCCTTTTTCCCAATGATGGGCTTGCCATTTTCATAATACATCCATTGGCCGCTGTCGTTCATTGACCAGCCTTGGGCTGTGTCGTTGAAAATTGCCAGTTCCACGAAGCGCCGCAACACCGCCGAAACCTCAGCGCGAGTGGCCGTTCCCTGCGGGTCGTAGAGATTATTTCTCTTACCTTGGATGATGCCTGCCATCTGGATGCGCTTTACGGAAGAAGCCGCCCATGCGCCAATTTTGGCGTTATCGGCAAAGGTGTTCTGTGCGTGAACTTCCGGCAGCTTAAACCCGATCGCCGTGGCATACCTGTCCATAATAACCGCCATCTGCTCACGGGTCACAAGGCCGTCAGGGTCGAATTTGTCGCCGTCGATGCCGACCAGTATGTTGTTTTTTACGCCCCATTCGATATAGCCCATGTAATAGGCATTGGCTTTCACATCGGTGAAGCTGCTCTTTGTATAGCCGCTCACGTCGGCGTCTGCCAAACGTCCGAGCGCTGTTACAAACATACCCCGTGTCATAGAACCGTTTGGGCTGAACGTGGTGGAGCTGGTGCCGGTCATGAGGCCACGGTTTGCGACAAAGAGAATATCATCCTTTGCCCAATGACCGTCAATGTCGGTAAAGTTGAAGCTGGCTTTGTAGGCTATACCGTAGGTAGAGAAATGGCTGGTGGAAAACACCACTGTTCCGCGCCTTGCATCATAACTGGAATCGGTGAGATAGATCACTTTGCCTTTTGCGTCCACATACACGGCATAGACATTGCCCGCAATTTCGCCTTTTTTCAGGGTGTAAGGAATCTCCACACTGACACTGCCCTTGCCAAAGTCGGTTACGGACTTGCCGCTGCCGTAGAGGGCTTTGAGGTCATATGCAGGACGGTTGCCGATGGCGGACTTCGCATCGCCGGACAGCTTTGCGTTGTCTATGCGGGTAGCGGAAAGCTGTACGTCGGCCTTTGCCTGCCGGTTGATCTCCATCACCGCCGCAAGGTCAATGCCGATGGTAAGATCGGGGCGGTCAATAACAAGCTGAACGCTGGCAATCTTGTTGTCGATGACCTGCTCCTGTGTAGTCTTGGGCAGATTGACCGTCACGGTGTTGGCATCCCTCCCGCCTGTGGTGACATGGATCACCGCCGTGATGTCGCCTGCATTAACGCCTTTTTTTGTCGCCTCGGCCTTTGCGTCTGCAATGGCATCAGTGATATTCTTGTCGGTCAAGCTGACGTTGGCGTTGCCCTTACCGTCCACTGTGGCCTTGTTCTCCGTATTGCCGGTAACAGGCTCGGTGGGCTTAGTGGACGGAGCAGGTGTATTGGAACCACTGCCGGAGCCGCCACCATTACCCCCACCACCGCCAGTTCCTCCTGTATAGGGAGTTGCCGTGATGGTGATAGTTTTCTGCACGGTTGTTTCGCTTTGGCTGCCCTTGGACACCGTGATGGTAAAGGTGTAGCTGCCATTTGTGCCGCCGGGATTTGTGGATGTTCCCGCAATCGGCGGGGTGTAGCTGATTTGATTTATGGTGACTGCAACGCTACCGTTACTCACCGCCGTTTCTGCGGTTGACTTCAAAGCGGTCTTGATTGTGTTCTCATTGGGTGCCGTCGCTTGGGTCATGTT
>DCTG01000039.1 GCA_002329245.1 Clostridiales bacterium UBA1446 | reverse complement strand
CAAGTCCGTCCACCAGCTCCACTTGCTTTTTACAAGAGCGCTACGGGGCGAAGAAAGTTTTCTGTCGCTTCGCGGCATGCATCGCACAGACGCGTATTTCCCGAATCGCGTAACAACCGAATATGGAGGAGTTCCCGAGTGGNNAAAGGGGGCAGACTGTAAATCTGTTGTCAGTGACTTCGGTGGTTCGAATCCACCCTCCTCCACCATTACAGAAATCACTTTTGTCTACCAAGGCAGAAGTGATTTTTTGTTGCCCTGCAATGGGTGGCGTGATAAAATAAAATTATAATTCATATTGTGATGAAAGGTTGATAATAATGGATTGGGAATTAAAGAGCGTTTTGGACTACTTTGATAATCGATATCAGAACTCAATTTGGGAATACTCACAAAAATTTGATGCACTCAGTCCACAAGAGAAAACCGAATCGGCACGAAAAATGTGTTCAAGAATCACAGGACATCTTAATCAGCTTAAAAGCAACCATGAAACTGTGCAAACCGTCGTAAACATTATAATTGATGACATATATCGTTCTGCCAACACATTGTATTACTATAACGATGGTATCTTGGACTATTTGCAGGTGACTGCGCTTCCTGTTTTTCGCTGGGTGTCTGAATATGGTCTTCAGGTGCATTATATGACAAACAACACATTTACTGATTGTTATCGTCCGCTGTTCCTGTTTGACAAAATCTTCATGGCATCCGGTGTGAAGTATATCTGTCCTCAACACATTGCTTGGTTAATCATGAGCAAGCTTGATATCCAGTATGAAGACTATTATGCTATGCTGCCATCGTTTTTGGATGCTGCCCGTGTGCAAAGAGACCATATGCTTGAAAACTGTTTCAAGCATGGTATATCATATGTCCATTTGGATATTGACGGCGATGATGCACAGTTTGAAGCAAGTATTCAATACTGCAATAAAGACGGACATCTGGTCATATTCCGGAACGAGGATCCGTCGAGTTCATCAAAAACGACATCTGTTATGTCTTCAAAGCCGTTCGCGCACTTGTTATGAAACTTTCGTCACATCATATTTCGCACCTTTCACTCTGACTTCCCCCTATTCCCGCACCGTTTGGTCGGACTCTCACAAATCATCCATAATGGATGATACAACAAATCCCGTCTCATGCCGAGACGGGATTTGTTGTATCTATGGCTAAAAGGATTGAATTGTCACACGCGCTGCGTTGTTGCATATTCATTCTCCTTAAATATATCCCCGGAAAGCAAGTATGGTCAGGACGCAGGACACAAGGATCAAAACGGATACAAGAACACCCCCGATCGTCGCCTTCTTCCTGCTCGTGCTCGTTTTTTCAACCTTCGGCATTAATCTTGCACTGCGTAGCGCTTTTGAGATCGGTTTGTAAGTTAACATAACAACAGACGCATTCAGGCCGCCTTTCAGCAAATTAAACGGTAAAAATGCCGGAAGTAAAAGCTCGACGACCGCTTCTCTTGGATATCCCAAGTAGATTGGGGTAATCAGATAATTCCATAGGAGCATAACGGCGGTTGTAAGCAGCCATCCTGCTATTAAGCCAAGTACCGCCCCGTTATATGTATGCTTCCTTTTATAAATGACTGCGGCCGTGCAGGCAAAGGAGCAGGTTGAAATGATATTCATAACCAACCCGATCAATCCGGTCCCGCTTACGGTAAACATTTCTATCAAAGAAACCAACGCAGACATAGCAAAGGCAGTCAAGGGTCCAAACAGAAAGCCGCCGATTGTTATGACAATGTCCTTCGGGTCATACTTCAGGAACAGTACGACAGGGATTCGCCCGACTACCATGATCAAATAGGCAACTGCACTGAGCATTGCGATTGTAATGAGCTTATTCGTTCGTGTTTGCATGGAAACCCCTCCTCAAAAACGTACACCTGAAAGGTATGCCTTTCAGGTGTAGATTTCATAGGATTCATACACAGCATAAAGCTGCATAGGAAACCACATCTTCTTCCATCCAGACTGTAACTGTCGGTATTGGAGTTGCACCAATTCTGCATTATAACATGCTCGCGGACTTTACCGCCGATCGNNATTTCACCCTGCCCTGAAGACATCATAATTCAGTTGTTTGAATATTATGGCATATTTCTTTTATGAAGTCAACTCTAAGCCAAAAGCATTGACCTGTGCTTATGCCAGCATAAAACAGAGGGAGGGAATCTATCCAACCCTCCGTAGGCGCTGCCTCAAAGCTTCGTTTCTTTCACCTGTTTTCCTCCGCCGTTTGAAAGCCCAGCAACAGCGCGGGGAAGCGGTTCATGGGTTTGCGCAGAATCCGGTTGTAGTCCTTGGCCGCCTCGCGGCAAAGCATCCGGCTGGTTTCCAACATCCCGGCGACGGACGTTGCTTCCGGGCCACCACCCCTCTGGGAAAACAGCAGCTGGTGCAGGCGCAGCTGNNCCGCTGCCCCTCAAGATCGGCAAGATTTTCCCACTTCGCGGACATCTCCCTAAAGGCGGTCCGAAGCCAGATGGTAACGAATCCCAGGGCACAAACGCCCGCAATCAAGCAGGCGATTAAAGTGGACACATTGCCTCACGCCTTTCCTGTTTTTTCACAAACAACATAGCAAAAAAACCGCCCAAAAACCGTTTTCGGCCTGAACGGCAGTGGATTAGGCCTGAACGGTAATCGGGCGGCGAAAAAAAGCTATGGAATTTATGAACCCTTGGATTTATCCCAACCTTTTTTCAAGGCAGACGAGTTGAACTCCATCGATTCCATTGAAGACACAGGGAACAATCCCTTGTTCGCTGTAGCCCAAATTTTTATAGAGCGCACGCGCCCTTTCATTGATCTGATTGGTATCCATTCTCAGGTAGCGGCAGCCGTGCTGCAGCGCGAAATCTTCATAAAAGCGCACGAACCTGCTGCCAATGCCGCAGCCGGATGCGTCCGGGTCCACCACCAGCGTATGAATGACCATCACCTCGGAATCAGGCGCATCATACTTCCACCGGCAGAGTGCATATACCGGCACCTGCTCCTGATTGATTCTTGCCGCCGCGAGAATCCTGTTATTTTCTTCAAGAACAAACAATTCCTCTTTTGAAAGCGCGTCAAGGGCGGTCTGTTCCGTGGGGTATATCCCTTTTTTCCATCCGGTGCAGACTTCTCCCCTTGCTTCAAGCTCCAATATTTTATTGAATATTGTTACGACACCCGGTATGTCGGTTTCTTTTGCGAGTCTTATCATAATTAACCTCTCTATCGCGTTTTTTATCGGCGCGGTCCATTTATATGCGGTTTTATCATTATAGCACACCCCAGCAAATAGGAACACAGGCATTTCTTTCAGCGGGCAAATCCGTCATGACACGTCCGGATATAGTCATTTCTTCTCCAATTGGCGGCGGCTTGGCGTTCCGCAATCGAAATAATAACCTCGTGATTGCAAAATCACAAGGTCTTAAACGTCCTCGGAGAGAGCTGCTGCAATACCGGCCTTCGGCGCAGCTTCCGGATTTGGGCTCCACAAAGAGAATACCCGCCAAAACCCGCTCCCGTACGTTTTAATCCGAAAAGGCCGCAGGCTTCCGCCTGCGACCTTTCCGGATTTTCTTAGGATGTCTGATTTTCGCTTCTCCGACTTCGCTATTCCGGATAACCGGCTAAGCAAGTGCAATATCGCCTAAATTTATGTCGGCAGCCGCGGTATCCAGACCGTCGAAAACTTTGACCTTACCCTCATGCCTGATTTCCAGCCGGTACGTTCCGTCTTCCAGGTCGTTGAACCAGAAATCGCCGTAACTGTCGGTGGAAACGGAATGTTTTCTGCCGCCTTGTTCCGTAATCGTGCACGTGGCGCCGATGACGACCTCTTCCTCTGCCGGATCGTAAACGGTCCCGGCCACGAATTTTTTCGGCACGTTGCGGTAATAGACCCGGGGCATCACCTTGTTTTTCAGTTCCGGCTTCCACACCTCGGCTCCGGCAATGAGTTTTTTCGCGTCCTCCTCATCCATAAACCGGAGGGCTAAGGTCGGACAGGCGTCCGCGCACCGGGGTTCACTCCAGCCGTTGTCGAGAAGATGCGCGCATCCCGTGCACTTTTGCGCAATGTTCAGATCTTCGTTGAAGTAAATGACGCCGTAAGGGCAGGCATCGACGCAATTTCTGCAGCCGGTGCATTTCTCGGGATGAATCACGACAATGCCGTCGTCCCTTTTATAGATTGCGTCCACCGGGCAGGAGTCCATGCAGGGGGCGTCGTCGCAGTGCATGCACAAATGCGGCCGATAGGACACCTTTACCTTCGGCACCGTACCGCGCACCTTCTCATCCAGTTTCACCCAAAATTGTCCAATCTCCGGCTGGGGCTTTGCGATCGGACTCCAGTCGTTGCCCACGTGCTCGTCCTTGCAGGCAAACTGGCAGCAGTAGCAGCCGTTGCAGATGGAAAGATCGATGACGAATACCTTTTTGCCCATTACCTGTTCCCCCCTTCGACCCAGGCGTTGAACCGCAAGCCGCTGGCCGGGTCATATTCTCTGTTGAAGGCTTCGGGGTAGTCTCTCCTCCATTGGTCCATCTGCTCCATGCTGACCCGCTCCACC
Organism: Clostridiales bacterium UBA1446; assembly: GCA_002329245.1. GTDB lineage: Bacteria > Bacillota > Clostridia > Oscillospirales > Oscillospiraceae > UBA1446. The sequence continues at coordinate 5,901 of DCTG01000039.1, read as the reverse complement.
TCGACCAGGAAGGCCGTGGTAGCCTGGCCGGCAGCATGCCGGGACGTCAGTCCTTCCGGGGTAATCGTATTGATGGCGCCGCCGCGGTCCAACTTGCCCGGTATGATGAAGTCGGTCCGGGCGCCGTGGTCGATGGAAACCGCTCCGGGCATGACCCTCTCAAACACCAAGGCTCCGCACAGTACGCTGCCGCGCTCGTTGTAGACCCGCACAATGTCCCCGTTTTGGATTCCTCTGGCTGCCGCGTCTGCGGGATTAATCCAGCACGGTTCATAGAGATACCCGTCGAAGCCCCTGACCTTGCCGGTCACCGCTTCCTTGCTCCAGGGTATGTCGTCGCCCTGCGCGTGCACCCTCCACCTTCCGTGATTGGAGAGAACCAACAATGGATAAGCCTGCGCTCGTTTGCTCGACAGCCGTTCATCATGCGTGATGCCCTTTTCAATCCACTGAGGAAAGGCCGGGCGTTCCTCGTCGTTGGGGAAGGCCTTCGCTAAGCTTTCCGAGTAGAATTCAAGCTTCCCGCTGGGCGTGGGAAGGGGATTGGCCTCGGGATCCTTGTAGAAGTTGTAAAGACCGGCGGGCCACTTCTCCCAGTCCTTTGAGACAGGAATGACGAAATAGTCCTTCTCCTGAAACTCCTCCCAGCTGACGATCTGATCGAACTTCATCCCCTCGTAAGTCGCTTTGATGAGCTCATCGACCGTGAATCCCTCGGTGACCTCCCGCTCCATGCCAAGCTTCTTGGCCACCTCGACGATAATCTCGAAATCGCTCTTTGACTCGCCGACCGGATCGATGGCTTTTCTCATGTAGAGGACGCTCTGGAAGCTGTCTCCGTCGCGCAGGCAGGGCGAAATATCGTCCACTTCGAGCGTGGTGTTGGAGGGCAGTATGATATCCGCGAAGAGACAGTCGTTTTCCAGCCACGGGTGCTGCGCCACGATGCACTCGATCTTGGGGTTGCGCGACTCCAGAGCCACATCGTTGCCGCAGTTCCAACAAGTCTGGCGGCAGGGCGTGTCCGTCCAGATCATGTGGATTTCCGTTCCGCCTTCCGACGCCGGAATGGGGTATGTATATTTCTTATACTGGTCGGAAGTCGGCTCTTCATGCCCGCCTGTGCCGTAAAAGTCAACGGTTCCTTTTCGGATAGCCTCTTCGATAAGGGTTTTGGGGATCATCTGCTTGCCCCATGCGGTGGGAGTTCCCCGATGCGGCTTCAGGAGCCGTTCCCCTGCCGGCGTGCCGACAAGCTTCTCAAACGTTCCCATGTGGTCCTTCCCGCCGGCTATGATGTTCTTCGGCATGCCGGTATACGCAATCTGCGCCTGGTGAACGCCCGGCTTGCCCAAGCCCTGCATGCCCAAAAGTACAACCTCCAGCCGGGCCGGCTCATGCGAGTAGGGCCCCCGCGCCATGCCGCCGGCAAAGTAGTGCCCGATAGTCACGGTTTTTTTCGCCCAGTCCCTGGCGAGCGCCTTGATGGTCCAGGGAGGAACTCCGCACTTGGCGGAAGCCCATTTGGGCGTCTTGGGAACGCCGTCCGTTTCGCCCAATACATAGGCCTTGATCTTGTCAAACCCGACCGTGTGGGTTTCGACATACGCTTTGTCATAGGTCCCCTCGGTAATCCACGTGTAGATGATGGCCAGCTGCATGGCCGCGTCCGTGTTGGGCAGAATGGGAATCCACTTGTCGGCGTGAATTGCCGCCGAATAATTGAGGTCCGGGCAGATGTAGACCTGCTTGATGCCGACCTGCGTCCAAAAGTACAGCAGGCGGCTTGCAAGCTGTCCGCGGAAGCCCCAGTGGGTAGTCTCGGGATCTCCGCCCCAGACTAAGACCATATCGCTGTTCTCGCAGATGTCTTTCACCACGTTGTCGGCTGGCGCCATCATACCGATGAAGCCCTTGCCCCATACATGCTTGGCCCCCCAGTACCAGCCTTCCCAGCTGTCCGGGTTTCTCACCTGCTGTGTGAAGCCTCCCATCTTGTCAAAGAGCAGCGTACTGCAGCCATGGGGGGCGTGGATCATTTTGCATTCTCCGTGCCCGTCTCCCTGGACTAAGATGGAAAGGGGACCATACTCTTTATGAACGCGACGGATCTCGGCGGCAATGAGATCCGTAGCCTCGTCCCAAGAGATGCGGACAAATTTACTTTTGCCTCTGTTTTGGGGATTGCGCTCGCCGTGCGGATCCCAGTCGATACGCTTTAGCGGATACTTGATGCGGTTGGGAGAGTATGTTCTTTTTTTGTATGCGAGGCTCCACGGAGCCGGAGCCGATTTTCTGAGCGGCTCGAAAGTCTTACCATTGCGCTCAATTTTCCAGGGATTGAGCGAGTCGAAATCATACTTTGCATCCCAATAAAGCGGTCTGATGCGAATGACTTTCCCGTCCTTGACGTCGACGGCGCAGGGTGAAGCGCCAAAGATGCCGCCGCTCAGGCCAAGCGCCTTGACAACGGTCTTGTCGGCTCCAACAGCCGGCGGGCTCGTGCCTGGGGATGCCTTGGCTTTTACTTTTTCCTCTTTGTTAGCTGACACTCCTTCACTACCTCCATTTGTCGATGTTTTGGGCAAACTGTAAAAGATTCACCTCCGCTGTATTTCATAATCCGGCAATCCGTATAAATTGATTATAGGTTATGCTATTTCTATAGTCAAGAAATTCTTGGAATAGCTGCCAGTATATCTTTATACGACCATTTATATCCCTTTTTATTGGGCTCATTCCTTCAACAAGAATTATTCGACGGATAGCAAAAAGAACAGGAGAAAAGACAGACAATAAAAGAACCCGGAGCTTCAAGAGAGGAAGCCCCGGGAAACTCGGATAGGATACTCTCAGTCACGGTGGCACACGCTGCGCCCCGGACAGCCTCCGCATCCGCAGCCGCAGGAGGATTTGCGGCGATCCCGAATCAGTTTCACCGTCGCAAGCGCCAGGATTCCAAGCACGGCAGCGCCGACCAGAATCGTGGCAAGATTATGTGCGAGATACTCAAACACTTAATGTCACCCTCCTTTGGGTTTGTCCGCTATCAAACTCGCCATGTCTGTTCCTGCGGACCAATAGATAGATGAGCCCGATGAAAACGGCGGCGGCAAAAACGGTCCCCGCGCCGAACCCTTCGCCGGCAAGCAAGGCGCCAAACTGGTACACAAGCAGGGAAACCGCGTAGGCAAATCCGGTCTGATATCCAATGGCGGCCCATGTCCATTTTGCGCTGTTCATCTCACGCCGGATTGCGCCGATTGCCGCGAAGCAGGGAGCGCACAGGAGATTAAAGAGCATGAAACTGTACGCGGTAATCGGGGTAAAACTCGCGGCAAGATTTGACCATATCTCCACTCCGTCTTCGGCCACTTCGGAAAACCCGAAGAGCACGCCGAAGGTTCCCACCACGTTTTCCTTCGCAACGAGACCGGTAAACGTAGCGACGGCCGCCTTCCAATTCCCGAACCCGAGCGGGGCAAAAATGGGCGCGACCGCATTGCCGGCCATGGCAAGAAGGCTCGTGTTGTTGTCTTCCACCATGCCGAACACGCCGTCCGTAATGCCGAAGGCTTGCAGGAACCATAAAGCGACCGAGGAAACGAGGATCACGGTGCCGGCGCGCCGGATGAAACTCCAGCCGCGTTCCCAGGCCGCGCGGAACACGTTCAAAGCGGACGGAATATGATAGGCAGGCAGTTCCATCACAAAGGGCGCCGCCTCTCCCGCGAAGGGCCGCATTTTCTTGAGGATAATGCCGCTCATAATAATGGAGGCCACGCCGATAAAATAGGCCGAGGTTGCGACAAGACCGCTTCCCCCGAACAACGCGCCCGCAAACAGGGCGATGATCGGCACCTTCGCGCCGCAGGGAATAAACGTCGTCGTCATTATGGTCATTCGCCGGTCGCGTTCGTTTTCAATGGTGCGGCAGGCCATAATGCCAGGCACGCCGCAGCCGGAAGAAATGAGCATGGGAATAAAGCTTTTCCCGCTCAGTCCGAATTTCCGGAAAATCCGATCCATGATAAACGCCACACGGGCCATATATCCAACGTCCTCAAGAATGGACAGCAAAATGAAAAGAACCAACATCTGAGGAACAAAACCGATGACCGCGCCGACGCCGCCGACGATTCCGTCCACTATCAGACCGGACAGCCACGGAGCTAAATGCACGCGTTCAAACCATCCACCAATATTTCCAAGAATCCATTCCCCGAAGAGGATATCGTTCGTCCAGCCGGTTGCCCAATCGCCCACGGTAGAGATGGATACATAGTAGACGCAAAACATAACAAGCGCAAAAATTGGAAGCGCAAGGATACGGTTGGTTACGATACGGTCGATTCTGTCCGAGGCGCTTAGCTTTTGTCCCCCCTTCTTCTTGATGACCGCCGACGAAACGACCTTGGTAATATACTCATAACGCTGATTCGTGATAATGCTCACCGCATCGTCGTCCAGCTCTTTTTCGCAGGCGGCTATATGCCCTTCCAGATGCTCCATCAGGTTCTGATCGAGCCTTAGCTCCCCGATCACCTGTTCATCGCGCTCGAACAGTTTGATCGCGTACCAGCGCAGATAGCGCGTGTCCACCTTCCCCTCGAGGGACTCTTCAATGTGTGCGATCGCGTGCTCAACGCTGCCGTTAAATATAGTCGGCAACTCTCCCGCCGGGGGGCTTTTCGCGATTTCCGCCGCCTTTTCCGCGGCTTCCTTCGTGCCGATTCCTTTCAGCGCCGAAAGTTCCACCACTTCACAGTTCAAAGCGGCCGACAGTTTTTTCAGATCAATGCTGTCGCCGTTTTTCCGAACGACATCGATCATATTCACCGCAACAACGGTGGGAATTCCAAGCTCAAGCAGCTGCGTGGTGAGATAGAGGTTCCTTTCGATGTTGGTGCCGTCTATGATGTTCAGTATGGCGTCCGGTTTTTCGTTCACTAAGTAGCACCGCGCGACCACTTCCTCAATGGTATACGGCGAAAGGGAATAAATGCCGGGAAGATCCTGAATCACAACATCCTTGCATCCCTTGAGCCGCCCTTCCTTTTTCTCGACCGTAACGCCCGGCCAGTTTCCGACATATTGCGCCGAACCCGTCAGATCGTTGAACAACGTCGTCTTGCCGCTGTTTGGATTCCCGGCAAGTGCAATGCATATGCTCATCCTGCTTCCTCCTATCCGCAAATGTTAGAATACATTAACATTTGGTTAAAAAAATTAAGATACTTCGATCATCTCCGCGTCGCTCTTCCGGATGGAAAGTTCATACCCGCGCACCGTAACTTCAAACGGATCTCCCAACGGAGCAACCTTACGCACATAAATATCCACGCCTTTTGTGACGCCCATATCCATAATACGGCGCTTGACCGCGCCCGTTCCGTGCAGTTTTTGAACCGTAACGGTCGCCCCGACCGCAACGTCTCTTAGCGTCTTCATAAGTATCTCCCCTCATATCATGATACGGCTTGCCACCGTCTTAGCTATCGCGATCCGGCTTTCTCTGACCAAAAGAATCATATTCCCCGCAATCTCCGAGACTACCGTCACACGCTCTCCCGCTGTTAATCCAAGCTCCTCCAGATGCCGGCGGAGCTCGTCCTTGCCCGTTATCATTCGAATGGTATTCGTTTCGCCCGGTTTCGCCATAGTAAGAGGCATATGGGTTCTCTCCTTTCCAGCGCAATCATTTGGGTTACGCGGCAACACGTGGTTAGTAGTATCTAACCACAACTAATTTAACATCTCTAACCGCTCCTGTCAATCCCTATTCTAATCAACTTGTATTTTTGGTTAGATTGTGTTAACGTAAACATGAGTTATGGCTGAAAGGCGGTACAATTGACGTGGATATTCGGAAATCTGCCGAGGATTACCTTGAAATGATGC
>DCTG01000185.1 GCA_002329245.1 Clostridiales bacterium UBA1446 | reverse complement strand
TCCTTCATATATTTTCTTTGTTCAAAAGCCCCTCATACCGCCTTATGCGGCTTTTTCTCCATGAGGGCGCAGTATCGTTCTTTCCATTTATCCGCGGCTTTTTCGTCGCCTCTGGCAACAGCCTTATAATAATTATTCTTATAAGTCAAAAATCTGCTTGTGCCGAAGGGTAAAATTCTGATTTTGGTCAAGCTTCCGCACCTCCTCTGTAAACGCGGGGACTGAAAAGCCGCCTGGAATGCAAGCGCATCCGCCAGCGGTTTAAGGCATTATGCCATATGGAATAGTCTTTGTCAACGCCTTTTGAAGCGTTCAGGAAAATACTCCGAAATGTACAAGATTTCGGACAATAAATGCGGAAAACAGGAGAAAACGCTGCAAAAAAAGAAGGGTGAACTCCTATTTTTCTCTTTGGATTGGTTGACGAAAGCGCAAAGATCGCTTTTAATAGATATATGTCGTATGTCGCGCTGCCGAATACCGGCCGCCGTTTGAATTGCTGATAAGGGGAATCGCTTTGCAGAAAAGGAAATATTACATCGGACTGCGCACAATAAAAACAGGAATCGCCGTTGCGCTTGCGGTTTTGTTTGCCCAGATGCATAACGCCGAGCTGCCGATGTTTGCGGCCATTGGCGCAATTCTCGGCATGAACAAGACTCTTTACGAAACGCGCGATACCTTTCGGGCGCAGATGGTTGGAATTCTCATAGGCTCCATCTTGGGCTGTCTGCTGCTGCTCCTTTACCCGAACCGGAACCCGGTCGTGATTGGTTTGGGCGTAATCGTGCTGATCTACCTCTGCAATCTCATAGGGGCTCAATTTGCCGTAACCATGGCCTGCATTGCCTTTTCCTGCGTCCTGTTGGTCACCGGCGGTGATCCGCTCCTGTATTTTATATGGAGACTCATCGACACGCTGGCGGGTATTCTCATCGCACTGATTGTCAACGCCCTGATTAAGCCGTATAATAATTATTCTGCGGTCATCGCAAGACTTCGCGCTGTCCAGTCCGATATTCTGCCCCATGTGGAGACCTGCGTAATTCGGGGGATATACCCCGATATAAGCCCGCTCAATAAAACCATGCAGGCGCTGCGTGTGGAACTCGCCGTTTTCCAGCAGCCGGTCCTGTTCCATAAGAAGCGGCACGCCCTGGACAAGGCGTATCTCTGCGGCTGCCGGCAGTTGGCGGAACGAATGGTGTCCGAGCTTACCGCGCTTTGCACAATGGATACGTTTGGCGTTCCAAACGAGGAAAACTGCCGCCGCATGCAGCATTTAGGGCTGACTGTTTCGCCGGACCGGTTCGCGAACCGTCCGTGTTCGGAAACGGACAATGCGGTACTGAATTATCACCTCGAAAACCTGCTCAGCGCCTACGATTACCTCTCGGAGATGCTCGCGTCCGGGATTCGGGACCGCAAGAAAAACTGAGGTGCTCGTCCCGCCCGTCGCCGCGGCAGTCATCCGTATCGTAAAACAGCCGCAGCTCCAAGGATGAGGGACGACTATGCCCAGATAAAATGAAGAATTCTCATGCGTTAAAAGGCGGGAACACTGATCTGCAGTGTTCCCGCCTCGTTTCATGATTTCCGCTATTCCCCATCCGCATCAGGCCGTCAGCTTTCCCTTCAGTCATAAAATTTCCTTAAAGAAAACTTTTAAACAACTAAATGTTGGTCAATAAACTGCCGATAAAACTATATATAGGATTTGTTGGGTGTTCCGGAAAGCGCAGTGACCGAGACACGGCTTTCGGCAGCTCCGGGACGGACGCACCTGAGGATGGAAGGAAGATGATATTTATGTCTATTTTGAACGGGCGAGGGAGAAAACAAAAATCCGGCATCCGGAAAAAATCGTCTAAAAAACTATTAAACGTCAAAGAAGAAAACAAAGAAGCGGCGCAGATTTTTAAGGGCGTATTTCAGATAGCGACGATGGTCAGCGACTTTGACCTCAGGCTCTCCTTTTTCGGCGGTAAGATTAACGACTCATCCGATCATTTAAGCAGAATGTTTTCAGAGGTTGCCTCCTCCTCCGAGGAAATTTCCATTTCTACCGGCCATGTAATTGATGCCAATACCGAATTGTCCGAAGCGATTAGCCGAATTTCCGAGGAAGCCGAACTGCTGAATCAGAACACGGAGAAAACCAACGAGATTATCCAGAGCATTGAAGCGGAAAACAGCGAGATGCTGAGCTACTCCAACAACATGAGCCAAAGCGTCGGCGATCTTCTGCACGTAATACAAAAGATTAACGAAGCGGTTCAGGGCATCAATAAAATATCGGATCAGACAAAGCTACTGTCTCTCAACGCATCCATTGAGGCGGCGCGGGCCGGAGAAGCCGGAAAAGGGTTTGCCGTCGTGGCTGAGGAGATCAGGCTCTTGTCCGAAACAACGAAAAAACTGACGCTTACGATTGACAACCTGCTTGTGGAAATGAATACGGCCTCCAATAAAAGTCAGAGCAGCGTTTCGCAGGCAATTGAATCCATTGGCAGAGTCAGTGAAAGCATAGAAACGGCTTCCGAAGCCGTGGCGGCAAGCGCCGCTGCGACAAGTGGCATCACAAGCCGCATTTCCGAGGTTTCCAAGAGAAGCAAAGAGATTAACGACGCATTGCAGGAGTCGGCAGCCGCCATTGAGACCGTCAACAACGATCTCCAGAACATGTCCCAGGCGGCGGAAGAGCTGAAAAACATCAGCGGTTCTATCAACCAGATTTCAATGGCCATCGGTAAAATTGAAGACACGGTCAACAATTTGGCAGTTGCTTCCGGAAAAATGGTGCACAGCAATATCTGCGGCCTTACCAACGAAGACTTTATTGAAACTGTTCAAAACGCAATCGCGGCCCATAAATCATGGATGGGGAACGTAAAAAGAATGGCGCAGGAGATGAAGGTCGTCCCGGTTCAAACGGACGAACACAAATGCGGCTTCGGACATTTTTATTACGCCGTCAAACCCTCCGGCGAACAGCTGACGGAGCTTTGGGAAAGCGTGGAGGAATTCCATCACGCTTTGCATAAAACGGGGGATCTGATCATCGACTCCGTTGAGAAAAATGACGCAAACCGCGCCGCCGCCGGGGTCCGTGAGGCGGAAGCGCTTTCAAACGCGATTATTGAAAAATTCAATCAATTGATTGAATTTACAAAGGAAATGACCCTTTCGGGCATATCCGTTTTTTAGATAAGGGGACGGCTCTCCCGTCTTAATACGACAGGAGAGCCGTCCTGTGTCTTTATTCTGTTTAGGAGAAAGTTGCATGGCTGTTTTTGAAGATTTTATGAAATTGGATATTAGAGTCGGAGAAATCATTCAAGCGGAGATTTTTGAAAAAGCAAAAAAGCCTGCTTATAAGCTTTGGATTGATTTTGGTGAGGAAATCGGCGTAATGAAATCAAGCGCCCAAATTACCGAATGTTATGACAGGAAGGAACTGATCGGCAAACAGGTTTTAGGCGTGGTAAACTTTCCGCCGAGACAAATTGCGGATTTTATGTCTGAGGTTTTGGTGTTGGGAACCTATTCCGCTCAGGGGGTAGTGTTGATTCAGCCGGAACAGCGCGTTAAAAACGGCGACAAATTGGGATAATCCTTTTAATAAGCTTCATCCTAAAACCAGCTCAATCCGCGTCTGAGCAAAGGCAAGAATAATAAGAATGCAGCGCTTCGAGTATAGATTTAGAAAACAGGGACGGTTTTCATGTCTCAAACCATAGACATGAAAACCGTCCCTGTTTCTGCCTGTGTCTATTGCCCAAGCGGCAGCATGATTTTCAGAGTGAACACGCCGTCCTCGGCGTTGAAAATCGCCTGTCCGCCGTGTCCTTCCGCGATAGAAACGATACTGCGCGTTCCGTAGCCGTGGTTCTCGAAGTGCGATTGGGGGAGCTCGCCTTTCATTTTGACTTCTCCCACAAAAGGATTCCGGATTAAAATCAGCAGTTTTGCCTTATGTACCGTGGCCTTGGCGGAGACGGTCCTGCGCTCCGAATCGGGACAGGCAGCCGCAGCAGTGATGGCGTTTTCAAGGCTGTTTGAAAGCAGCGAGCAAAATTCGGTATCGCTCAGGGGGATTTCATCCGGCAGCTTCGCGTCCACCGAAAGAAGAACGCCCACTTGCTCCGCTCGGTTGGAAAAGGCGGAAAAAATCAAATTAGCCGTTTCATTTTCGCAAAAACGCACCGGAGTGATTGCGTCCATATCGGACTGCGCAGTTTTCAGGTACTCTTTGATCTCCTCTAAGCGCCCTTTGGATGCCAGGCCCTGCAGATAGGAGAAATGATGCCTCATATCGTGGCGATACACGTTTGTGCATTCCTGCAATTGCCGGAGCGTGGCAAATTCTGTTTTCGCCAGCTGAAGCTGCGCCGCGAGCATGTCCCGTTCTCTCTGCGCGGCCGCCTGCTTTTGCGTTTCCGCGTAGTAGAGGATGAGAAACACAAAGTAAAAAATGGATACCGTCGAGGGCATGAACTGAACCGCCCATTCCGCGCCTCTGTAAAGCACGTCGGTGTAGATGGTGGTAAAATAATCGAATAGGTAGTAGAAAAATGGTACGGCCCCTAATAGCAGGCAGGATTTCACGGATTTCTCCATCAGCTCCCGGACGGACCCGGACACATATCTTGACAAAAAATAATAGGCTACCAAAACGGCCGCGATATAAAAGATGTGGTCCGCGAGCCTTCTGCCAAAGACAGCGCCCGCAAGGAAACCGATCCAGCGCGGAGCCTGACAGCAAAGGTAGGCGGACAGCACGCTTACGGCGGATAGGAGCAAGGGGCGTTTCAGGTACAGGGTGAGAAACAGTGTCATCGGCAGATGGATAATCAGCGGATATAGTTTCGACGTCAGATCAATGCCATAAAACCACCAGCTGCCGGTCTGCACAATCAAAAGAATCACGCAGGCGCAGCCAACGGCAAGATTGTTCTTCCGCGTATTCCTGATACCTGCGAAACTGACCGTGAGTGCAACGCCAAAGAGCAGGGAAAAACCGAATCGTATGAGACCTAAGGAGGTTTCTAACATAATAATCCGCCTCCTTTGCTCTGAGCAAGATCCTCCGCCTCGGAAAACAAAAACTGCGTATAGGCCGTTCGGACCTGAGGGTAGGCCGTTCTGGATACGGGCACGCGCCGTCCCGACGCGGTGACAAGCTCTCCCGGACGCAGCTCCTGCACCCACTGCAGATTCACAAGATAGGAGCGATGCACCTTCAAAAAACCGGGCCTGCTCAGAAGCGCCTGTTCAAATTCGGCCAAGCTCCCGGGAACCTCCCGAATTCTGCCGTCCGTCAGGTAGAAATAGAGCTTTTTCGCGATGACCTCTATAAATTCAATTTTCCCGTAAGGGAGGCTGAACACGCTGGTCTGCGTCTTGATGCGCAGGGAGTCCTCCGGCTTTCGANNNCGGGCTTTAAAAGATAATACCGCGCCCGTACGCTGTAGCTTTCCACCGCGAATTCGGGCGAGGAAGTCAAAAATACGATTTCCAGCTTATCATTATGGCCGCGGATTTCCCGGGCGGCTTCCATCCCGTTAATACCCGGCATCAGCAGATCGAGCAGCAGCACGTCGTAATCCCTGCCGCGCAGGGAAAAAATGTATAAAATACCATTAATTATGGTTGGATTTGGCAATGATTGTTGGTATTATATAGAAAACACGAAAGATTTGGGTGGGAAATCTGGTGTTTACAACTAAAAAGGGGGTAAATTTATGTACAGGNNGATAAGGTACAATAAGTTGCGCAAATTGAAAAATGAATAATAAAAAAGGACAAGTTTGCAGTCTTTTGGTAGAATAAGGTTGTCACACACACAAATTCACCGAAAGGAGAAACTGCAAACATGTCCGAAAAAATTGTACAGCTAAATGAGGAAATCATCAAGAGCGAACTGAAAGAACTGGTGCGCAGCAGCGTTGAGGAGACGCTGAATAATCTATTGGACAAAGAAGCTCAGGAACTGACAAATGCGGCAAGATACGAGCGCACAGCGGCCCGTCAGGGCTATCGGGCCGGTCACTATGATCGGAACCTGACAACGACATCAGGAGACGTCACGCTAAAAGTCCCGAAGCTCAAAGGCGTTCCATTTGAAACCGCCATCATTGAGCGCTATCGCCGGCGTGAAAGCTCGGTTGAGGAAGCGCTGATTGAAATGTACCTGGCCGGCGT
>DCTG01000007.1:959-3389 GCA_002329245.1 Clostridiales bacterium UBA1446 | reverse complement strand
TGGAAGCGGATATCCTGCAGAACGGCTGCTATAGCCCCATTATCGTCAATGAAAATACCGTTATCATCGACGGCTACCACCGCTATGAGATATGCGAAAAACACGGCATTCCCTACCGGATGGCCGTGTTCGCTTTTGAGGATGACCTGGAAGCGCAGCGCTGGGCGCTGGATACGCAGAAAGCCCGGCGCAACCTGTCGGCGTGGGAGCTTGGGCAGATCGCGCTCAAGCTGAAACCGGAACTGGAGGCCAAGGCCAAGGAAACGCAAGGTGAACGCACAGACCTTTATCTGAATTCAGATAAAGGTGATTCCGGCCATGATACAACCCAAATACTTGCGGATACGGCAGACGTCGGGCGCGACACGATGAACAAAATCATCCAGATCGACGAGCGCGCGCCGGCTCCTGTGAAGGATGCCCTGGATAGCGGCGACCTGTCGGTCAACGCGGGATATAACATCACCCGCCTGCTGGAGAAGCTGCCGGAGGAAGCGCGGGACGCGGCGGCAGAGCGCGCTGTCGAGCTTGCCAAAAAACGCAAGGACTACAAAGCCGCCTTTGACATCAGCCTGGATGATATGAACGCGCTGGTCAAAAGCGACGAGGGAGCCGCGGATGCCATCCGCGCTGCGCTGGGCGGCGGTGAATTGTCCGTCAACGGAGGCAAAGAAGTGGCGCGGACGCTGCTGGAGATGCCCGAAGATGTGCGCGAAGCCGCCGCCGCTGACGCCGAAGGTCTGGCCGGGCTCGAAGCGGATTACCGGAAAAAATCCCAAGCCGTGGACGATAACGCGGACGTCGCAAAAGCCTACAACGCCGCTTTTGAGCGTGTGGCGGATATCAACGGCGCCGAGCGCGAAGTGCGCGTCTGGATCGAATGGGCGGGCATCCGCAAGGATGAGATCAGCGGATTGATCGGGGAAGCGGAAAACGCGGCCGCCGTGTTCTCGCAAATTGCTGAAATATTGAGAAAGATTCATGAACAGGAGGTTGAGCCGTATGAGGAGGCCGTCCGCGAAAGCCGCCCGGAGCAGAGCTAAAGCGGAGATATTTGCCGTTCTTTCGGAGGACATGAAGATCAGCGCGGAGCGCATGGACGGCATTCTGGCCAGGCACGGCGTTCGGCGCAGCCCCGAAGAACTGCAGCGGGCTTACCGCCTGTCTGTCGGACAGCGCTTCATAGCCGAAGTGCGCGACGGGAAAGGCAAGCGTGAAATACTGGCTGCCAGAACAGAGAACGGCATGGAATATATCGTGGTGGACGCCTGCAACGATCCAAAGGTACTGAGCAAGCTCCAACACCGGCTGCGCGGATGCATATCCAGCCTGGAGAGCACATCCGGCAAGGTGAAGGAGCGGCAGAACGTGCTGTCCGGCATCCGTCAAAGACTGTTTCGCGGGAGGTGAAGCATTATGCGATTCCCATCAAAAGAAACCGTTGCGCGTCTTCGGGAGATGTACCCGAAAGGCACGCGGGTAGAGCTCGTTTCAATGGACGATCCGTATACCAGGCTGAAGCCCGGCGACAAGGGTCGCGTCGATTTTATCGACGACGGCGGTACCTTACACACGGTTTGGGATAACGGCTCCCATCTCGGCATCGTCTATGGCGTCGACCAGGTGAGAAAAATCGGTGACGAAAAGGATGCGGCACAGATGCAGCCGGATCGTCCTGCCGTGAAGCATCCGAATAAACAAAAATCAGAACCGAAGCCCAATCGTGGGAGGTGAACTATATGGAAGCCGAAATCATCGGGATCGACCACGGCAACGCGGCGGTCAAAACGCGGAACGCGTCCTTCCCCAATGGCATCACGGAATATGATTTCGAGCCGTACACAAAGCAAAATATGCTGGAATACGGCGGTAAATTTTACGTCTGCGGNNTGGATCACAGGGCATGCGGGAACAAGGCTGATATTATCCTGGCTGCGGGCCTGCCGCTGACGGGCTTCGGACTGCACAAGGGAGCGTTCAGGAAGTACCTGCTCCGTGGGAAAACGGAGCATTTTCTTTTTGAAAGCCGGGAATATGAAATTACGATACGGGACGTGCTGCTCTACCCCCAGGGCTATGCCGCCATATTGTCCAACATGCGCCTGATCGCGGGCGAGCCCTCCGTTATCCTGTGCGATATCGGCGGGTGGACGGTGGACGTGATGCGGCTGGATAACGGCATCCCGGACGCCGGTACCTGCCGCAGCTTGGAGTTGGGCATGATCCGCTGTTTTGACGAGATCGCGGAGCAGGTGCGCCGCAACACCGGCAAATCCCTGACGCCCGCGCAGATCGAAACCGTACTCAAGGGCGAATCCTGCTCCATAGACGGCGCGGTAAAGGCCATGATACAGGAACAAGGCAGGCGGTATGCCCTAAAGCTGCTGTCCGCCATATCCGAAAGCGGGTTCGATCCCACCGCTATGCCGG
>DCTG01000007.1:290-935 GCA_002329245.1 Clostridiales bacterium UBA1446 | reverse complement strand
GAGTACGCGGCGCAAACCGCCCTCAAGCGGACGGCGCCATGAGCGAAGATACCCGGAGGCTGCACCTGCGGTTCTCCATGCAAAGGCCGGAGCAAAAAAAGGCGTTTGAGATCATCTCCGCCATTCCGACAGGCCGGCGCATGGAGTACCTGTGCGGACTGATCAACAGGGAAACCCAATTGCATGATTTGGAACGGCACATTATAAACGCCGTCAGAAAGGCGCTTTCAGACTATCAGCCTCAAATCCAGCTTTCAAAAAAAGAAAACACGACAGAGGAAATCCGCGAGGATATCATGGATTTTCTCTCTTCACTGCAAGACGGAGGTGAATGAGAATCAGCAAAATTAGGTTTTTTGATATGTTCGCGGGGATCGGCGGGTTTCGGGCCGGCCTGTCCCTGATCGAAGGCTATGAGTGCGTCGGCCATTGCGAAATAAACGAACATGCCGACAAGAGCTATCGGGCCGTCCATAATCCATCGGAAAAGGAGTGGTACGCGAAGGATGCGAGAACCATCGAACCGGGCGACATGCCCGATTTTGACCTCCTGTGCGGAGGATTCCCCTGCCAGGCATTTTCTAACGCTGGCCTGCGACGGGGCTTTGACGACGCGAGAGGTACTCTCTTCTTTGAAATTGCCCG
>DCTG01000007.1:0-208 GCA_002329245.1 Clostridiales bacterium UBA1446 | reverse complement strand
GTGTTCCTTATCGGATATCTTGATGAACGATGTGCCGGAAAGATACTTCCTATCCGAACAGCAAATGGAAAGGCTCTTGTACAAGTCATCGGCGGCTCTCACGGCGAAAGAGTCTACGATCCCGCCGGACTGAGCTGCACGCTGACTGCGGACACGGGCGGCCTTGGTGGAAAGACCGGGCTGTATGTTGTAGGCTTCCGCCGAAAAA
>DCTG01000205.1:10205-12707 GCA_002329245.1 Clostridiales bacterium UBA1446 | reverse complement strand
GTCGTCGTGCAGGTTAACAAGCTCCACCAGGGCGTAGCGGGCGGGGATGGAATCCCACTGCTCCGCGGGAATCCGTTTTTTCCGCAGCTCATATGTCTCTTTCGCGGTGGCGAGTGAGTGGTTTCCGTCTCCCGAGGCCATCAGCAGGGGGTTTTTCTCATCCGTCCGGAAAAGCCTCTGCAGCGTCTCCGACACAAGAGCGGCGTTCCTGCCGGTCACCTGCCGGCCTCTGATGTGCCCGCCGTTTTCCATAAGATCAAAATCATACTGAAGCCGGAGGTTCTTGCATGCGGAGACCGGCTCCACGACCGTGCGTCCGGGGTCGTCGATGAGCATCATAATGTGAGGAAGCTNNGCGAGAGAACGGTCCCCTCCGTCGCCCGGATCGGGGACGTGGCGCCCGCCGTATAGTCATAGGCGTTCAGGTCAAGCTTTCCCACCAGTCCGTGCCGCACCCTTCCGTTTGACAGCGTGCGCTCCACATAGACGAAGGAGTCCGGCAGGGTTTCAAAAATGCCGCCCCGGAGATACTGGCTCATCGTGTGGTTAATCTCCTGGATGTATTCGTCCACACGCCCGTCCTCCAGCCGGCTCTCGGGGAGAATCAGGCGGAGGGTGGAGGGGCTCTCGCCCACAAAACGGTCCACGCGTTCCCAGTATTCGGGCTGGGAAGTATACTGGTCGCAGGCGATAACGCTCCATTTCGTCATATCGCAGTGTTTCGGCAGCAGGATGTCCGCCGGGGAAAACAAAGCGGAATTTGCGTACATCTGTAAGGAATACCTCCCTTCTAGGAAACGAAGTTACCTGGAAAATAGAAGCGGCATTAGTTTCAGTGCGCTGTCCAAAAATATACCCTGCTCCCCGCTTTTTTCGGAAAAGGGGAGACCGGAACCGCCGGAGCGCCGCTTTGAATCATAAAGCAGGAACGGCACTGGCGAGGCGTCGTGCGTGAGCGTGGACATGAGCGTCTTGTGATCGGAGAGCAGAAGAAGCCGGTAGTCGGTATCGCCAAGACCCTCTAACAAGGGCGCAACAATCCGGCTGTCCAGCCATTCGATGGCCTGCATCTTGCCCTTCAGATCGTTGTTGTGGGTGCACTCGTCCGGCGCCTCAAGATGCACGGTTACAAAATCGTAGTCGGACCGGAGCGCTTGCAGCGCGGCGTCCACCTTGCCCTGATAGTTGGTGTCCAGCTCCCCGGTCGCTCCCTCGACCAAGATCACGTCGAGACCGCACAGCCGCGCGATGCCGTGCAGGAGGGGGACCCCCGAAATGAGCGCTCCCGTTTTCCCGTACCGCTTCTGAAAGGAATCGAGCACAACCGCGGTTCCCTCCGCCCAGAACCAGATGCCGTTTCCGGGCAGCTTCCCGGCCGCCCGGCGCGCCTCGTTCACGGGATGAGAACGGAGAATCCGGTGGGCAAGCTCCATCAGAGCGGAAAGGGACTCCGCCGTCCGGTTGCCGCGCGGCAGGTTGGGTCCGATCGGCTGATGCAAAACGTCGTGCGGCGGCGTGAGCGCGAGATTGTTTAAATCGGCTCCCCGCTGCACGCCGATATGGCGGAAGGACGGGGTAATGTGGAGGCGAAGACCCGCGGCCTCCATGGCGGCCTTGAACTCGGGGTTTGCGGCCAAAGCGCTTCCGAGCGCGTAGGAGTCGCTTCCTTCAATGGAACCCGCGTTGTGGGAGAGAATTTTGAGGGAGGAAAAGGGAAGGTCCTTCTCCTCCAGCGCCACCATGTTGCAGCGGTAGGCGACCTCGCCCGCTTCCAGTGTTACGCCGAACCCCGCCGCCTCCAAAGGGGCGCGCCCCGTATAGCAATGGCGGGGGTCCGCGCCGAAAATCGGAAGGGTTGCCGTATCGCTCCCGGGCGGGAAGCCGGGCGGTATGGTCCTGACGCTGCCCACTTCGCCGCACCTTGCCAAATTGTCTATCGCCGGTATATGAGCCGCCTCGAGCGGCGTCTTTCCGTCAAGCTCCGGCACGGGATTGTCCGCGATGCCGTCGCCGATGACCAAGATGTATTTCATGTAACGCTACCTCTTCCTTGTCTTTTCCAAAAAGCGCTCCAGACGCCGGAGGGACTCGGCCAGATCCTGCATGGAGGCCGCGTAGCAGCAGCGCACGAAGCCCTCTCCGCTCGGACCGAACGCGGTGCCCGAGATAACGGCCACCTTTTCCTCCAGAAGAAACCGCTCGCAGAATTCCTCGGAGCACAGTCCGCTGCCGGTAATATCGGGANNCGGGAAAGACATAAAACGCGCCTTTCGGTTCAAAGCAGGGAAGGCCGATCCGGCGGAACCCTTCCAGCAGGTAACGGCGTCTGCCGTCATATTCGTCGCGCATCGCCTCGATGTCGGCGTCCCCTTCGCGCATCGCCTCAATCGCCGCGTACTGGCTCATGGTGGGCGCGCACATAATGCCGAACTGATGGAGCTTGGTCATGGCGGCGATAAACGGAACCGGGCCGCAGACATAGCCAAGCCGCCAGCCCGTCAT
>DCTG01000205.1:0-10191 GCA_002329245.1 Clostridiales bacterium UBA1446 | reverse complement strand
AAAATCTCGTCCGTCAGGACGATGATGTCGGTTCCCGCAAGCACCCCGGCCAGCGCCTCAAGGTCGGTCCGGCTCAGAATCGCCCCGGTGGGGTTATTCGGATAGGGCAGTATGAGCACCTTGGTGCGGGGCGTAATCGCGCCGCGAAGCTCGTCGGGCGTCAGGCGGAACTCATTTTCCGCCTTGGTGGGAATCAGAACGGGCACCCCGCCCTGCATGGAAACAAGCGGCTCGTAGCAGACGAACGAGGGGACGGGAATAATCACTTCGTCGCCGGGATTCAGCAGCACGCGCAGGCTCAGGTCAATGGCCTCGCTGCCGCCGACGGTGACAAGAATCTGCTTAAGGGGATCGTACTGCAGCTGAAACCTGCGTTCCATATAACGGGAGATTTCCTGCCGCAGTTCCCGCAGGCCCGCGTTGGATGTGTATTTGGTAAAACCCTTCTCTAAGGCGTAGATTCCGGCGTCCCGGATATGCCACGGCGTGAGAAAATCGGGCTCCCCCACGCCGAGGGAAATCACGTCGTGCATATCCTCCAATAGATCAAAGAATTTTCGGATTCCGGAGGGTTTTATGGCCTCAATCCGCCGGGATAGAATCTTGCTGTAATCCATCATGAAAACACAAACCCTTCCTCCTGATTTTCCGGCCGCGGAAAAATCACGCCGTGTTCCTTGTAGCGTTTCAGGATGAAATGCGTGGCGGTTCCCGTAACGTCTTCGGTCGTGGCAAGCTTCTGGCTGACAAACTGGGCCACTTCGCGCAGGGAGCGGCCGGAAATGATGACGCATAGGTCATAGGCCCCGCTCATGAGGTACAGGCTTTCCACCTCTTCATACTGGTAGATCCGCTCCGCGACGCGCTCGAAGCCGCGCCCGCGCTGGGGCGTCACCTTCACTTCTATGAGAGCCGTAACGTCGTCCCGGTCGGTCTTGCTCCAGTCAACCATGGCGTGGTATCCTAAAATCACACGATCACGCTCCCAGGCTGCAATGGCTGCCCGCACTTCGGATTCTTCCATGGCGCATAATGCGGCGAGCTGATCTGCTGTGAGTGTGCAGTCATTTTCCAAGAGCTGTAAAAGCTTGTTCATGTGATGGTCCTCCTTTTTCGTTTCCTGAAAAGTGTTTCGGGGAAGTTCGCCGCCCCCCGCATGGAAGGAAAAGCGGGAAATGCCGCGGCGGCCGTATCCACCGAATTAAACTATTATACTATGTTCCTTCGTGAATTCAAAGATATTTTTGGAAAAACAAGCGGCGTTTTTCACGCGGCGGCCAGCGGGAGGAAAGCGCTCCCGGAAGGAAGCGTTCGTTCCTCCGTCCGGGGGCAAGGAGAATTCCGAGAGAAAATGCTTCGTTTTTTTGTCCGGTTATAGTATAATGCTGTTTGTCGAGCAATTTCAGCAAACGGTTGTTCCGTATCGCGCGCCGGCGCTTCGTTCCGATCCCGGGATTGGAACGGGGAGAAGCGGCGCCGGATGAGAGGCGGATAGGCTTGGTATGAAAACCGGAGGCAAAACTGTTCCCGCGCCGGAAGGCAGAACAATCGGTCTGTATCTTCATATCCCGTTTTGCCGGAGCAAATGCGATTACTGCGATTTTTACTCCTTGGCCGGTGCGGAAGGAAAGATGCAGCCGTATCAAAAAGCTCTCCTGCGCCATATGGAGGAAACCGCCCGGCGCGCAAAGGGCTGGCGCGTGGACACCGTATACTTCGGCGGCGGCACGCCCAGTTATTACGGCGCGGCGCGTTTGAAAGAGCTTCTTTCCTTTGTTCGCCGGAAGTTTGACCTCGACCCCGCGGCGGAGATTACCTTGGAAGGCAATCCGGACAGCTTGGATTATAAAACGCTTGCAATGCTCCGGAAGGCGGGATTCAACCGGATTTCTGTCGGCATGCAAAGCGCGGTCGACGGCGAGCTTGCCTCGGTTCACCGGGCGCACACGTTCGGGCAGGCGCAGCAGGCGGTTTCGGACGCGCGGCGCGCCGGGCTTCAGAACGTGGGGATCGACCTTATCTACGGACTGCCCGGGCAGGATATGGAAAGCTGGAAAAGAACGCTCCGCGCCGCGGTCGGCCTTGCGCCGGAGCATATTTCCTGTTACGGGCTGAAGCTTGAGCCGGGGACGAAGCTTTTTGCGCGCCGGGAGGCGGAAGCGATGCCGGACGACGACGAGCAGGCCGACCTGTACCTCTGTGCCGTGGAAGAGCTTGCCCGGGAAGGGTACGAGCAGTACGAGATCTCCAACTTCTGCAGGCCCGGNNCCGCCATAACCTCAAATACTGGACATGCGCTCCGTTCATCGGCTTTGGGCCCGGGGCCTTCTCCGATTTCGGCGGCTGCCGGTATTCCTTCGTCCGGGACTTGGACGCCTATGTGGAAGGCGTCATGAACGGGGACGCGATTGTGGACGAATACGAAACGCCGACGAAGCGGGAGCGCGCCGGCGAATACCTGATGCTCCGCCTGCGCACGGCTATGGGAATCGAGGAGCAGGAATACAGGCGCAGTTTCGGAATGGATTTTGCGCCGCTGGAGCGTCTTTTGCGGGAGTTTGCGTCGCACGGCTGGGCCGGGGAAGCGAAGGGGCGCTGGCGCTTCACGCCGAAGGGATTTTTCATTTCCAACCGGCTGATCGGCGCGCTCCTTGAGCGGCAGGAAGAGCTCACGCTTGACCGGGTTCTCCTCGGCGTCGGAGCGGCCGCGCGGGCAAAGGCGGAAGAACAGAAATAAGGATCAAAAGGCAAAAGGGGAAAGCGGTTATGCAGATCGGATCCGTTCCGGTTTTGTCCCGGCTTGCGCTGGCGCCGATGGCCGGGGTTTCGGATCTCGCGTTCCGCGTCATCTGCCGGGAATTCGGAGCCGGGTATACGGTAACGGAGATGGTGAGCGCCAAAGCGCTTTGCTATCAGGATAAAAAAACTAAGCTTCTGCTCGCCTTGGGGGAAGGGGAACATCCCGCCGCGGTGCAGATTTTCGGAAGCGACCCCGTCTGCATGGGGGAAGCGGCCGTTTTGGCGGTCGAGTATTCCGGAGCGGACATTGTGGATATCAATATGGGCTGTCCCGTGCCCAAGGTTTCCGGCTCCGGCGACGGCTGCGCCCTGATGCGCGACCCGGACAAGGCGGCGAAAATCGTGGAGGCCGTAGTCCGGCAAAGCAAGGTTCCCGTCACCGTCAAGACCAGAAGCGGCTGGGACAGCGGCAGCATCAATGCCGTCGAGCTTGCCTGCGCGGTTGAGGCGGCGGGCGCCGCGGCAATCTGCATTCACGGACGGACAAAAACACAGATGTACGGCGGGCGGGCCGATTGGAATATTATCCGGGCGGTCAAGCAGGCGGTTTCCATTCCCGTCATTGCAAACGGGGACGTCTTTTCCGGGGAGGAGGCCGCGCATATCCTGCGCTATACGGGCGCGGATATGGCGATGATCGGCCGCGGCGCGTTCGGCAACCCCTGGATTTTCGCCGCGGCGCGTGCGGCAATCGACTCCCTGCCTGTGCCGCCGAAGCCTACCATCCGCGAGCGGGTGGATACAGCCGTGCGGCAGTTTGAGCTGGCGGTCCGGGTAAAAGGGGAGCGCCTTGCCTGTTTGGACGCGAGGAGGCATTTCGCCTGGTATCTGAAGGGCCTGCCCCACGCGGGCTATTACAGGGAGCAGATTGTTCATATTGAAACCATGGAAGATATCCGCCGGATCGCGGCGGGCATCAAGCGGGATTTTAGCTGAGCCAAATCAAATTCCGGGCAAAGGCAAGGAGGTGAGGGTTTGGAAGACAGGGACGTTCAGTTGGTGCGCCGGGCGCAGGCGGGCAGCGAGGAAGCTTTTGAAGAGCTGGTCCGTTTGCATGAAAAGATGGTGTATCATCTCGCGCTGCGCATGACCGGAAATTCGGAAGACGCGAGCGACCTCACGCAGGAAGCGTTTATCAGCGCCTTCCGGGCCCTCCCCGGATTTAAGGGGGAAAGCAGTTTTTCCACCTGGATCTACCGCCTTGCGACCAATGCCTGCATTGATTTTCTCCGGAAGGAAAAGCGAAGGCAGGTGGTTTCGCTGATTTCGCAGGACGAGGACGGAGAGCAGCGCGTCCTGGAGATTCCGGACCCGGGCGGAAATCCGGTGGCCGAGCTGGAACAAAAGGAGTTGCGGGAGGCCATACATAGGGGGATGGACCGTCTTTCGCCCGAACACAGGCAGATTTTGCTCCTGCGGGAAATCAGCGGGCTGAATTATCAGGAGATTGCCCGGGCGCTGGGACTGGAAGAGGGAACGGTAAAATCGCGCATCGCCCGCGCCCGCCTCCGGCTGAGAGAAATCTTGCTGGCGGACCGGAACTTTTCCGGCGGCCGCTCGTCAAAGAGTTACAAAGAATAACAAACCTGTCGTTTGGGATCGGAAAGGAGTGAGATTGCATGACGGACTGCGAACGGAATTTAGATCGGATCAGCGCGTTTTTGGACGGCGAGCTGGATGCGGCGGAAACGGCGGAGCTTCAGCGGCACCTGGAAGCATGTCCGTCCTGCAGGGCGCTTCAGGAAGATCTCATGGCCGTGCGCGCCGGCTTGGCGGAGGAAATGCCGGAGCTTCCGGAGGGTTTGCACGAGAAAATCATGGATGCCGTGCGCGCCGAACGGAAAAAGCCGGTTGGCGCCGCCGCCCTCCGGCGCAGATGGGGCGTTTTGGCCGCTGTGCTGGCGCTCGTCGTGATAACCGCCGCCTATGGCCCGGACATTCTTAAATTCGCCCCGAAGGGCACGTCGGATTCCCGCGGCATGGCGGAAGCCGCCTCTGCCGACTCCGCTCCCGCGGAAAGCGGGATGGGCGCCGGCGAAGAGAACGGGGTGTTCTACACAATGGGGACGGACGGCGGTGTGGAATCCCCGAAGAAAGAGGATCAAAGCAAGGATTCGGAGAGAAGCAGCACCGCGCAGGTATCGTTGGCCGCGCCTCCGCCGGCGGCGCCCGCAGACCCCGAGGCGGAGCAGGAAACCGGCATCGGGGACGCCTTGGAAGGCGAAGGGTATTGCGGAGTCCTTACGGTGGAGGGCCTGCCGCCCGAACTGGAAGGCCTTGCGCCCGAAGGCGTGACGGAATTTACCCTGCCAGCCGCTCAGTTTGAGGACGTGGTGGCGCAGCTTGCGGCGCGGGAAGCGGAATATCAGCTGGAACGTCCGGAAGCTCATCAGGAAGCGGAAACCGGCCTCGTCATCGTACTTCCCGCAAATGAATAAGGTCGAGGGACCCATGGAAGGACTAAAAATTTCCTTGCGGGGCGTTCGGACATTCCTTTGAAATAATACTTGAAAAACAGTATTTTATATGATATTCTATATTCTGCGTCCGAACGTGCATTTGCGCACAGTCCATAGAGGATAGCCGGAAAGGATCGATTTTCATGCTGAAGATTGTTCTCACAGTCATACAAGTGCTGCTTTGTGTATTTTTAATCGCCGTTGTCCTGCTCCAATCCGGCAAGAGCGCCGGCTTGTCGGGCGCGATCGCCGGCGGCATGGATACGTTTATGTCCCGCAATAAGGCCAAAACCTGGGACTACAAACTTGCGAAGATCACAAAATATGTAGCTCTCAGCTTTATCGTGCTGACCTTGGTGCTCAATTTCGTCCAGTAACATCTTCGGCATTTCCGACGAATGAAGATTTTCGACAGGTGAATCGTTTCAACGAGTAAAAAGCCTCTCCGTCCGGAGAGGCTTTTATTTGCGGAAAAGGTTCCGTCTGGCTTTCGTCTCTAGTGTGCATCCACTCAAAGAGGTGTGGAGATGTTACCGCTCCCATTTGTCGCACAGGGCGTTGATTTCCTTGGCGAACTTTGTCAAATCCTTGTTGCTGCTGCCTTCGTTTTTGCGGATAACGGCCATCAGGCGGTTTCCGGCAGCCAAAAGCTGCGAGAAGAAAGCGGAGACCAACGGTTTGCCGGGTTCCCTGCGCTCGATGGGGAGCGGCTTGGCCTCAAAGACGAAGGCTCCGGCGGCCAAATCAAAAACCGTGCCGCTGTATGGTGCGTAGGCGTCGTAGCCGTGCGCGCTCTTCAATAGCTCCGCAAAATAGTCGCAAGAAGCCGGATCACCGTGTGTTACGAACACTTTCTTGGGCTTTTCGGCAAAGCTCCCGATCCAGCTTAAAAGGCCGGTCTGGTCGGCATGGCTGCTTACGCCGGGAAGCTTGGCGATCTCGGCGAGCACCTTGATGGTTTCGCCGAACAGCTTGGCCTCCTTTGCGCCTTCAAGTATCGCGCGGCCTAGCGTACCGGTCGCCTGATAGCCGACGAACAAAACCGTGCTTTCCGGCCGCCAGAGATTGTGCTTTAAATGGTGCTTGATGCGTCCGGCCTCGCACATGCCGCTGGCGGATATGATGACTTTCGGTTCTTCGTCGAAGTTGATGGCCTTCGATTCGTCGCTGGTAACGGAGAGCTTTAAACCCGGGAAGGAGATGGGATTGATGCCCTGCCGCACCAGCTCCAAAGCTTCCTTGTCATAATAACCCGTGACGCTGGCGTTGAAGATATTGGTCGCCTCCACGGCCAGCGGGCTGTCCACGTAAACCGTAAAATTATCGTGACCGCGCACGAGTTTCTCCGCCTTGACCTGGCGCAGGTAATAAAGCATTTCCTGCGTGCGGCCGACGGCAAAGGAAGGAATCACCAAATTGCCGCCGCGGTCGAACGTGCGCTGAATGATGGAGGCAAGCTCTCTGACATAATCCGGCTTATCCTCATGGCAGCGGATGCCGTAGGTCGACTCCATCACCACATAATCCGCCTGCGTTATGTACTGCGGGTCGCGGATCAGCAGCTGATTGCTGCTCCCGATATCGCCCGAAAAGACGATTTTCTTCGAGACGCCGTTCTCCGTGATGAAAACCTCGATGCTGGAAGAGCCGAGCAGGTGCCCCACGTCGATAAAGCGAACGGAGATGCCGTCGAACAGCTCGATTTTCTGATTATAGGAGTAGCCCTCAAACTGGCGGATAATCCCGTCCGCGTCTTCCATCGTGTACAGGGGGACATATTCGGAAAGCCCTGCCCGCTTGCCTTTCCGGTTGCGCCATTCCGCTTCAAACATCTGGATGTGCGCGCTGTCGCGAAGCATGATCGAGCAAAGCTTCATCGTGGCCTCCGTACAGTATACGGGCCCCCGGAAGCCGTTGCGGTACAGAAGCGGGAGCAGGCCGGAGTGGTCAATGTGCGCGTGCGTGAGCAGCACGCAGTCGATTTCGCCCGGANNCCCCTGCTCCATGCCGTAGTCAATTAAAATCCGGCGGCCGCAGGCCTCAAGGTAATAACAGCTGCCGGTTACCTCATGGGTTGCTCCGATAAAAGTCAGCTTCACGCGTTACACAGCCTTTCCGTATCTAGGTATCGCCGCTTTTCAAGACAGCGTCTTGGGAACGGGTCCATACCCCTTCAGTATACCATCCGGACCCGACGCTTTCAACTTAAAGTTCCTGCCGGCTGTTTTCGGGATTCCGCCTTTGCGCTTCCCAATAAAAATTACTTGACGGTTTCCGAAAAGCTGATATAATGTTCTTTGCTGACGCGCAAAGAGACCCCGCGCGGCCCGCCGGAAACAACGGAATATCGATAGGGAGAGATGGCTGAGCTGGTCTAANNCGAATCCCTCTCTCTCCGCCAAAAAAGACTGCAATCCTAAGGATTTGCAGTCTTTTTTTTACTCTGCCCGGCCTGGTGCTTATTCGATCGGAATGTCCAGTTTGCTCACAACTTGCTAACATACTATTTTA
Organism: Clostridiales bacterium UBA1446; assembly: GCA_002329245.1. Classification (GTDB taxonomy): domain Bacteria; phylum Bacillota; class Clostridia; order Oscillospirales; family Oscillospiraceae; genus UBA1446. The sequence goes on along the minus strand of DCTG01000205.1, from coordinate 2,422 downwards.
GCAGTCTGTCAATTACTGCTGTTGCCGGCGTTTGCATCTCGGTAAGAACATGACTATATATGTCCATTGTAATTCCAATATTTGAATGACCAAGCATAGAGGAAACAATCTTAGCGGGAATATTACTGCGAAGTAATTAAGTCGCATCCACAATCATTGTGGTAGATCATCTGCCTCGTCATCCTGCCATCAATGCAGAGAAACGTTTTCCCATAATCATTTTCTCCTCATTGCTTGGAAAACTGGTATTTTTCGATTTCGCTTAATTATAACTCGCAATCTATCTTCCTGGATGTTTCCGGTGCTGCCTGCATATGTTGCTTGACAGTGGAGCAATGATCTTCATCCTTTCGGTAAGATTTTTATTTTGCCCAACTCATTACAAGCTCTATTTCATCCGTGTTTTCATCCATTTGTTCTTTTATAACAACAAAGTCTTCTCTCAGATAAAAATTCACCGCGCGAACATTCTTTCTATAAACTCGCAGCAACAGTTTGGGATTGTCCTTCTTAACATAATTCAGTAATTCTTTTCCGATGCCTTTGGACTGACTGTTTGAATGAATGAATATTCCGGCAATATAATTTCCGGTTAGCCCGATAAATCCTTGGATCTGGTTGCTCTCTTCATATACAAAGATAGCGGCATCAGGCAGCATTTTTTTAACGGAATCATAATTCCTGAACCAATAACTGGCGGGAATAAAATCATGAGCCTTAATATTTATATCAAGCCAAATATCCATAACTTTATCGATGTCATTATCTGCAAGCTTCCGAATCATATTAGCTCCATATATTTTTGTAAATGATTCGCCGGGGGCATGGTTTGAGCATTAGGGGAATCTTCACGCTCGTTTTAATACCAAAGCATTATGGCGGATAAACATCAGGGGCGTTTATATTAATATAGCTTTTTAAACAAGCCGCCATGGTAGCAAATAATGGACTGAGCGGGATGGGAAAGCAATCGCTGCATGGAATCCTTTGCTCTTTGCAGGTCGAGCGTAAACTGGGGGTTGGGCAGTACCGGTTGTCCTTGTTCCAAAGCCATGGCGTCTCCGGAAAGAATGGTATCGAACTCCTTCAGATAGAGCGAAATATGCCCGGGGGTATGGCCGGGAGTAGCGAGTACCTGACATCCTCCGCAAAAAGGCAGCCGTTCATCCTCCTGAAGCACCCGATCGACTTGAACCGGTTCGACCGAACGCAGGAGATCACAGAAAGCCGCGCCAAACGCCTGCTGTTCTTCCGGCAGCTCTTTTTGCAGCCGCTCCGCCTGCTCAAGACGAAGTGATTTTTTGGAACCGGAGACGTACGGCGCTTCTTCGGCCGAAGCCAATATGCGTACATTCGGATATTCTTGTTTTAACGCCGCGGCAGCCCCCACATGGTCATGGTCGTGATGCGTGAGAATCACGTGGGTGATCGCTTCGGGAGACAATCCGTCTTGCCGGAGAGCCTCTTCAATTTTCTGCAGGGAACCGACATATCCGCAATCCATCAGCACGCAGCTGTCATCGTCGCAGAGAACTGCGGGATAGATATAGTCCTTCACGGCCCCATAAGGCATTTCAATCTTCAATATAATCAGTTCGTTCATTTCTTAAGTCAGTAAACAAAGACGCAACAGAGTTTACCTGTCCTTCAAGTTTATTCTATCTTCTTTGCTGTCCGCCTATTTAGGCGCCTATTGTTTGGCTTGCTTCATGGAGAGCGATATGCGTTTCTTCCCGGTATCCACTGCCAGCACGAGGACGTTCACCACATCTCCGACGGTGACTATCTCCGAGGGATGGCGGATGAATTTATTCGAGATCTCCGAGATGTGCACGAGCCCGTCCTGATGCACCCCGATATCAACGAACACACCGAAATCAATCACGTTGCGCACCGTGCCGGTAAGGACCATGCCCGGCATAATGTCCTTTATATCCACAACATCCGTGCGCAGTATCGGCGCGGGCAGCTCGTCGCGCGGGTCGCGCCCCGGCTTTAAAAGCTCCTTCACAATATCTCGGAGCGTCGGAATGCCGATAGCGCATTCCTGTGCGGCCTTGGATTCTCCAAAGGCGCTGATGCGCGCCTGGAGATCGGAAATTCTGCCGCCTGCAACATCGTCGAGACTATATCCGGACAGTGCAAGAAGCTTTTCCGCCGCGGCGTAGCTTTCGGGATGGACTCCGGTGTTATCCAGTACAGACTTGCTCTCGCGCACGCGCAAAAAGCCCGCACATTGCTCATACGCCTTCGGCCCCAGTTTCGGCACCTTCAAAAGTTGCTTTCGTGAAGTGAACGCGCCGTTTTCCTCGCGGTAGGCGACAATGTTTTTCGCTGTGCTGCCGTTTAACCCCGAAACCCGGGCAAGCAGCGGGGAAGAGGCGGTGTTCAGATCGACGCCGACGGCGTTGACACAGTCCTC
>DCTG01000113.1:6019-11649 GCA_002329245.1 Clostridiales bacterium UBA1446 | reverse complement strand
CCGGTCGAAACTGCAGCGGTAGGCGGCGCCGGGCAGGTTTTCCAACAGTACGCTTTTGCTCCTCTCGCTTTCCCGCAGGCTTGCCTCCGATTCCGATAAGCTGCTTATCGCGCTGTAGATCAAGCATAAATAATGCCCGCGGTCACCGTTACATAAAACAGGCCTTTTAATACGCTCACTTCACCCATATCGAAGCGTTCCCCGAATAACCGCCGAGCAAGCAGATCCGTAAATACGATCCACAGGCACCCGATGATGTAATAAATCAAAGTGATTTTCAGGCATTTCAACAATGTCTGCTTCTTTCGCGTCGCGGCGCTTCCCGGCCCGAAAGATTCTCTCTGGTTCTGTGTCATGTCATCCCCCTTCCAATAAACATACGCACAAACAAGTATATGTGCCATATTTTACCGATTATAATCACCGGATTCAACTGTTTTCTGCAATTATTGACATAAATTTGAACTCTTTTTCGCAGCAAGCCAATGGAGACCCCGGATCCGGCGCATCTTGCGAAAACACCGCATCGGTCACGCCTAAAAATATTACGCCTCCGGCGCCGCAGGGCGGCCGGAGGCGTTCTTATCCTTTATTTAGAAGCCGGCGGATTCGGAGGCCCCTCCTCCGCTTGTCCGGCGTGCCGCAGCATTTCGCCCAGATTCAGCCGGAACTCAAAATTCTGGCGGCTTCGCTTGCTTTCCGTATCGAGGATCAGGCCGCAGCAAAAAAGCAGAATCGCCGAGAGGACGGAAAAACCCGAAACGATCAGGGTGGGAAACCGCGGTACTAAACCTGTCCTGTAGAACTCAATCAGGACCGGCGTTGTGAAAACGGCGGCAAGAAGGAACGAAATGCCCGCCAGAGCGCTGAAAAACTGCAGCGGTTTATAGTCTTTCAGGAGCCGGAAAATGGTTTTGATTACCTTGAACCCGTCCGAATAGGTGTTCAGCTTGGACTTGCTCCCCTCCGGCCTGTCCCTGTAAGAGACGGGAATCGACCGGATGTTCAGATTTTTATCAAGCGCGTGAATGGTCATTTCCGTTTCAATTTCGAATCCCGTGGACAAAACGGGGAAGGACTTGACGAACGTGCGGCTGAAGGCGCGGTAGCCAGTTAGGATATCGTTGATGTTTCCTTTGAAAAAACGGTTTACCAACATACGGACCAGACGGTTTCCGGAGTTGTGGAACATCCGCTTGTTTTCCGTGAAATAGGTGGAAGAAAGGCGGTCCCCGACGACCATGTCCGCGTTTTCGCGGAGGACGAGGTTTACCATATCGCGCGCGTGCGAGGCGGGGTAGGTATCGTCTCCGTCCGTAAGAAGATAACAGTCGGCGTGGATTTCCCGGAACATGGTCCGGATGACGTTTCCTTTCCCCTGCCGGCGCTCGTAGCGGACGATCGCGCCGGCCTTTCGGGCTATCTCGTCCGTGCCGTCGGTTGAATTGTTGTCGTAGACGTAGATATCGGCCTGCGGCAGAACCTCGCGAAAATCCCGCACGACCTTTTCAATGGTGAGGCTTTCATTGTAGCAGGGGATCAGCACCGCAATACGCATGTCGAAGCTCCTCTTTTATAGATATAACGCCCTTCGTTTCGTGATATAATTCCAGATCATGACCACGCCGGCGGAAAAAATCTTCGCGAGCATGTAATAAACGCCCGCCCTCTCCACTAAGAACCACATGAGAAGCTGATTGATTCCAAGTCCGGCTACGCTGGTAAGAACGAAAACAAGCTTCGGCCTGATCCCCGCCCGCTTCGCTCCTTCGAAAACCCATTGGACGCAGATCAGGTAGTTCACGACGACGGAAACCGTGAAGCCCACCGCCGAGGAAATCAGGTAATGGATGCCCGCCCACTCCGTGAGCGCATAAAGGATGCCGTAATCCACGAAAAAGCTGATTCCGCCGTTGACGAAAAAACGGAAAAATTCAGCCGGAACGCCGCTTTTCAGCCATTTTTGAATCAAACCGCGCAAAGAATCGCTTCCCTTCCACCCGGCCCCGTCAGTCTCTGAAATACAGTTTGGTGGGGTCGTTATTCTTCAGAAGGCTGAATGCACTCACGCCTTCGAGGACTAGTTTTTCACAGTTGGTGCGGTCAATGGGAACGCTTTGGTCAATGAGGATGTACTCGACCGACGCAAGATCGTACTCCGCCCAAGGATAATTGCTGATGAGCTTTTGCTGCTCAAGGTCGATATAGTCCCCATTTTCCTTCACTTTTATTGCATCTTCTTTCGTCGTCCAATATACATTTCCCGTCAAAAACGTGTCTAAAACCGGACTATATCCGCTCGTAATCACAAGCACCTCGTCAATGCCGTTTTCCTCCAAATAGCGGTTGATCGTGATCGCCTGAGAAATCTGATCCACGTCTCTTCCGTAGGTGCGCCGGAAATCCCGCATGGCGCAGAGATTGTTTAAAATGCTCAGGGCAATGATAATGGCCACAAAGACGCGCGCGCCCGTATTTTTCCACCTTGAGCCGAAGAATACAGCCGTGAATCCCGCGGTTCCCAAAATCAGAACGCTCTTGAGCGCCACGAGCTGCCAGGAAACCTGAAACTCATTGATGTCGCCGGAGAGTTTGGCAAACTCCTTTCCGAACGTGTCGATTGCCTGCAGGAGGACCCCGTCGATGCAGACGTTGGAGATAAAGCGAAAGAGGGCGAATACCGACATGCAGGCAAAGATTGTCCAAGCAATAAGCAGGGTCCGCGGTTTACCCGGCTCTTCCTCCCGCTTCCCGCAGAAACAGAGCTTATAAAACAGGGTGAGGAAAAGAATCAGAAGCGGCGCATAGTAGCGCGTGTGCTGCCGCATGTAGAGTTTTGGAAAATCCTCGTTTAAGGATATGCTCGTTGTGATGATAAGTATCATGATGAGAAGCGCCGAGAGGGCGAACACGAACATGTTCCGCTCGCTTTTGCGAAGGGAGCGGAAGCGGAAGAGCGGCACAATAACCGGAAAGTAGAAAAAAGCGGTCAGGGCGAACATCCCGTTAAACCAGTTCGCGTAAAAGAAATAGACAAGGGTTTTAAAATCGTATACGGAGAGCCTCCGGTTTCCGGTATAGGTTTCCCGGCCCGGGCCGAGGAGCAGGTAGACGAGCATCTTAAAGCCCAATATCGCGCCGCCCGCAATCAGGCAGAACATAACTGCAAATTTGACGTTTTGCCTTAGCGTGTGCTTTTTGGTAAAGAAGCTGTCGAAGGCAAGGGAGAAGAGAAAGGCTCCGATGAAATAGACGGAAACGATTTTCGTCAGATATGCCAAAAAACAGAAAAAGGCGCAGAGCACGCAGAAAAGCGTCCTTTCCCGTTCGCTTTTTCCGTCCCAGAAGCGAAAGGCAAAGTACAAAACCCAGGCGGAGAGCGGATAAAACAGGTTTTCCGACATAAAGGTGGCGGACATCGCAAGGTCGGGCAGGCAAAACACCGAAAGAACGAGCAGCAGGACGGCGGTCTTTTTCCGGATAATCCGTTTGGCCAGCAGATACGCCGGAATCAGAACCGACGAAACGAGCACGGAGTTTCCGATGGAAATCAGGTTGATCTGCAGAAGCTGATCCCGAACCATGTGAAACGGCGCCAAGAAGAGCGGATAGAGAATCTGGTCGAAGTTCATGTGCACGTTGTGGACCAAGATTCCCGTCCCGTTCCAGAGGCTTCTCGCGATATCGACATACCGAATTTCGTCCGGATAAATCATCAGCGTCTTATCAAAGCAGGCAAGCCAGGACCGAAGGACGGCCGACGCCAAAAAAATCAGTATGACTATAAGTGTCAGGGTTCTGTTATTGGGCCGCTCGATTCGCTCCAACGTTTGCTTTATTTCCATTTTCCCGTTTCGTATCCTTAGTGGCATACCCTGCGCCGCTTGTGATACGGGCCGAAGGTTATGCGTTATCGCCGTGCGGCGCGTTTTACGCGCCGCGGCGTTTCATGCAATGTAAACGTGCGCCCCGGAGGGGCATGCGCGAGACAGACAGATTTTTTATACCCGCGCCTCGGCGATTCTTTCAGCGCGTGCCCACGGAGGGGGCACATGCGTTTGCGGATATTATACCACATGTGCTTTCACAATGACACAAGGGTTTCGACTTGATTCCCGACTCGCCGGAAAGCTGTTTCCCGCCCGGTTTGCGCTCCCCTCTTCCGGCGGCGGACGGAGCGCGGCGATATTGCGCCGCCCGGCGCTTTGTCCCGCGACCGGGCGCATAATTTCAAGTCGGCAGACAAACGCTAAAGTGAAACAGTTTTTGAAAGGGGCGGGGAATGGATGCCGAAAACGGGCGTTGGCGCAAATGTAATCCGGAAGGAGGCCTGGGATAAGGTAAGCGGGACCGCAAAGTATACGGACGACTATCTCCCCGCCGGGATTTTGACCGCGAAGCCGGTGACAAGCCGATACGCCCACGCGAATCTCAAACATATCGACAGATCCACGGCCTTAGCCCTGCCGGGCGTGAAAGCGGTTGTGACCGGCGAAGATTTCCCGGTTCTGAGCGGCCCCCAGATTGCGGATCGGCCGCCCTTGGCCCTCAGGAAAGTGAGGTATTACGGCGAACCGGTTGCTCTTGTCGTGGCCGAGAAGGTNNGCGTGGAATACGAGCCGCTGCCCGCCGTCCTCTCCCCTTCCGCGGCGATTACCCCGGGCGCGCCGCTCTTGCACGAGGAGCTCGGCACTTACCGCAAGGCGGAGGAAACTATCTACCCGGAGCCCGGCACAAACATCTGCGACCGCAGGCGGATTCGAAAGGGAGATATCCAAACGGGCTTTGCCGAAAGCGATGTCATTGTGGAGGGGCGTTTTTCGCATCCCCAATCCGACCAGATCGCCATGGAACCGAGAGCGGCTCACGCAAGAATCAGTCCGGACGGAACCGTTTGGATCCGCTCCTCCTCCCAGGCTCCGTACGCCGTCCGGAAGGAGATCTCCGACGTATTCGGTCTTGAGCTTGGAAAGGTGATTGTCGAGACGCCGTTCGTCGGCGGAGGATTCGGCGGAAAAACCGCGGTCCAGCTGGAGCTTCTCGCTTACATGGCCTCGCGCGCGGCCGGCGGCCGGGAGGTCAGGATCGTCAATTCCCGCGAAGAAGACATGGTGTCCTCCCCCTGCGGGATGGGACTGGAGGCAACCGTAAGGCTCGGCGCCGCCGCGGACGGGACGCTGAAAGCCGCGGAATTCAGATTCCTTTTGGACACGGGGGGATACGCGGATATCGGCCCGATTCTGACAAAGGCGCTGGCGGCGGACTGCACCGGCCCCTACGGCGTCGAGCATGTCTGGTGTGAAGCGCTTTGCATTTACACAAATCATCCCTATGTCACGGCGCTGCGCGGCTTCGGCCACGCCTCCCTCGCCTTCTGCATGGAACGGATGATGGATAAGCTTGCCCATAGATTGGGCATGGATCCCCTGGAACTGCGAATAAAAAACGCGTTGACGCCGGGCCGGACTTCCCCCACTCAGGTCAGGGTGACGAAGAGCAATCTCGGCGATTTGAAAGCCTGCGTCGACAAGCTGAAACCGCTCATCGGCTGGGAGGAAGGAGAGCGCCAGGAAACCGGACGCAAGATCCGGGCAAAGGGCGCGGCCTGCTTCTGGAAAACCTCCCATTCG
>DCTG01000113.1:4495-5981 GCA_002329245.1 Clostridiales bacterium UBA1446 | reverse complement strand
CGGCATCCAGCTCAACTGCGGCTGCGTGGAAATCGGCCCGGCGATGAAGACCACCGCCGCGCAGATTTTGGCGGAACGGCTGAAAACGGATATCGGACGCATCCAGGTCAATATGGACGTGAACACGAAATACTGTCCGAAGCACTGGAAAACGGTGGCGAGCATGACAACCNNAAATCACTTGCCGCGCAGATTCTCCGGTGCCCTCCCGATACCCTCGAAGCGGAAGGCGAACGGGTTTATCTCAGGAGCGACCCTTCGGTTTATCTTACCTTCAAAGACCTGGCGCACGGCTACCAGTATGAAAACGGAAATTCGGTCGGCGGTCAGATTATAGGGCGCGGAAGCTTCCTCATGAACGATCTCAATATCCTCGACAGGGAAACGGGAAAAGGAAAATCCGGCCCCTATTGGACGGTTGGCGCGCAGGCGGTGGAGATCGAATTCGACCCGGAGGAATACACATACCGGCTTTTGACAGCGGCTTCCGTGATTGACGCGGGACGGGTGATTAACCCCGCCATGGCGGAAGGGATCGTCAAGGGCGGCATGTGCATGGGACTCGGCCTCGGAAGCCGCGAGGGCTTTGCGTATGACGAAGCGGGAAAGGTTCTGAATACGAGCCTTCGGACCTATAAGGTAATGCACTTCGGGGAAACCCCGCAATACCTGGTCGATTTCGTGGAAACGCCGCAGGCGGATTCTCCCTACGGCGCGCGGGGGATCGGAGAACACGGCATGATCGGAATCCCGGCGGCTATGGCAAACGCGCTTTCCGTCGCCGCGGGGGCGGATCTCGACGAGCTGCCGCTCACGCCGGAGCGGATTTGGAAAATAAAAACCGGAGGGATTTCATGATCCCGTTCGATTTTGAATATTACCGGCCGGAGAGTACGGAGGAGGCCGTCGAGCTTTTCCTGCGCCTTGACGGGGAGGGCAAAGCGCCGGTTTACTACGGCGGAGGCACCGAACTACTCAGCATGGCGCGGGTCGGGAATCTTGCGTTCGGCGCAGTGATCGACCTTAAGGCGATTCCCGCGTGCCGGATGCTCGCTTTTGAAAACGATACGCTTCTTTTGGGCAGCGCCTGCACGCTTTCGGATTTTGCCGAATCCGATTTATTTCCGCTGCTCGGAAAAACCGCCGGGCGGATTGCCGACCACACGATACAGGGTAAAATCACCCTCGGCGGAAATCTCGCCTCGACGATCCTTTACCGGGAAACCGCTCTGCCTTTGCTGCTCACCGACGCGAAGCTTAAGACCGCCGGCGAAAACGGCCCTGCCGAATATGCAATCGCCCGCGTGTTCCGGGAACGGCTTACGCTGCGAAAGGGAGAGTTTCTCGTGCGCGCGTCGGTCGAAAAACGGTTTTTGCACGCGCCCTGCAGCCACGTCAAGATTACAAAAAACGAAAAGATCGACTATCCCCTTCTCACGGCGGCGGCTTTGAAGATAGACGGGCGGATCCGGCTTGCCTTCAGCGG
>DCTG01000113.1:0-4474 GCA_002329245.1 Clostridiales bacterium UBA1446 | reverse complement strand
GAAGCCGAAAAGGCCTCCCGAATTGCGGAGGCGTTCTCAGGCCGGATTTTGCAGGATTTAAACGGAAGCGCGCAGTACCGGAAGTTTGTTCTGAAACGTACGGTTTTAAACATATTGGAAAGGATGCGGGAGGCGTAGACATGTTCTTTTTGCTTGGAAAAACGGTTGTTACGCTTACCGTCAACGGCGAGGAGCGCGAAGTTCTGATTCGCCCCTCCGACACGCTGCTTTATACCCTCCGCGCGGAGCTCGGTCTGACCGGGGCGAAGCCCGGCTGCGAAAACGGGGACTGCGGGGCCTGCACCGTACTTGTGGACGGGCGGCCGGTCAAGTCCTGCCTGATGCTTACGGCCGAAGCTCTCGGAAGAAAGATTACGACGGTGGAAGGACTCCGGGAGGCGCCCGTACAGAAGGCGTTTATTGAAAAATTCGCCTTCCAGTGCGGCTACTGCACCCCGGGCTTTCTAATGGTCTGCCACGCGCTGAAAGAATATCACCCGAATCCGCCCGACCATGTGATCGACGAGTGGCTGCAAAGCAACATCTGCCGCTGCACGAGCTTTGAAGAGATCGGCAAAGCAGTTAGGGCGGTTCTCTCCGGGGAAATCTGAAGCGAAAGACGGGCAAAAGAAAGGGAGAAACGGCGGCCCGATGAGGGCATCAAGCCCTGNNCTCAGGCGCTTCGCGCCAGCTCCCAATTTCACGAGGCATTTTCATGAAAATGCCGTGTCGCGCTGATCGAGATAGTAATGAAGTAAAAGTACTTAAATTTTTTAGAAAAAAGATTGACAAGAAAAGATTATCTATGTAAACTTTTATCAAAGTTTACATAAGTAAACTTTGTGAGAGACTATTTTGGTGACTTTGGGGTGTCTATAGGAGAATGGAGAATACGTATGAATAAGCTTGCGGGGAAAATACGGGATTCGGAGCTTGAAGTGATGCGCATGCTCTGGCAATCCGGCGGCGCGGCACCGCTCATTGAGATTCGGCGCGAGCTTTCCGCGCGCCGCGGATGGGAAGATTCCACGATAAAAACGCTTTTGCGCAGGCTTCAGGCGAAGGGAATCGTCCGGCTGGAACGGCGCGGGGTTTACAGCGCGGTCATTACGGAGAAGGAGTACAGCCGATGGGCGGCGCGCACTTTTTTAGACAACCTGTTCGAGGGCAGCGCCAAGAAGCTTGTCGCCGCTTTGGTTTCCGACGGGCAATTGGAGGAAAAGGATTTGGCGGAACTTTCCGCCCTGTTCAATTCGGGGGAAGACCATGCATGATATTGTAAAGACGGTTTTGTTTCTTTCTTTGTCGGGTTCCGTCCTGACGCTCATTTTGCTTGCGGGAAAGCCGCTTTTTCATAACAGGGTATCCAAGGCCTTCTCCTATTACATCTGGCTTTTGGTTCTGCTGCGCCTTTCCCTGCCGCTCCCCTCCCCCGTCCGCTTCCAGGATGCGCCGCTCGGCTCCGAAGCGCCGGTTATAAGCGCGCTGCCGGACGAAAAGGCAGGCTTTTCGGGAACGGGAACAAATCAGGTTATCAAACCGCCCGCCGGAGCGAACCATACGCAGGCATCGCCTTCCGCCCCAATAGAACAAAACACGCCCATCATCCGTACGGAAAAGTCCTCCCCGGAGCAGCATTCTTCCGACCTGTGGGGTTTTCTGCAGAAAAACCTGATTTGGATATGGGCAGGCGGAGCCGTTGCGAACCTCGGATGGTTCTCCGCTTCCTACGCCCTTTTTTCCCGGCGCATCCGCCGTTCCTGCGAAAAACTGCCCGAAGAGGACGAGGCGGTATTTGCGTGTTTGCGTAACGGCGGGCGCGTCCGGCTTTATTGGAGCGGCTTTGTTTCCACGCCGATGTTCCTCGGCGTTTTTCGCCCGGTTGTTATCCTGCCCGAGGCGGCCTATGTCCGAAACGGCAGGGAAAGGGAGCTCCGGATGATTTTGCGGCACGAGCTGGTGCATTACCGGCGGAAAGACGCGCTTTACAAGTGGTTCGTCGTCCTCGCCACTTCCCTGCACTGGTTCAATCCGCTCATATCGCGGATTCGGAGAGAAATCAGTCTTGCCTGCGAACTGGCCTGCGACGAGGCAGTAATCCGGAACATGGCGGCGGAGGAAAAGCGGTTTTACGGGAACATGCTCCTCTCCCTTTCCTCGGGCGGAAAACAGCCGGCCGGCGTCCTCGCGACGACCTTTTGCGAAAAGAAACGGGATCTGAAGGAAAGGCTGACCGCCATTTTAAACGACGGAAAAAAAACGGCCCGGACGGCTGCACTGACGCTTGTATTGGCATTTCTGCTCACAGGCTGCGCCGCGCTGTTGGGCACTTCGAGCGGAACCGGCGGCGAGGCGCCGGAGCCGGAGCCCGCCGGCTACGAAAAGGGGCCGGATTTCGCGCAGGCCGAGGGGCAAAGCCTGCAGGCCTTAACTCCGGGGGACCTGTATATAGACGGAAAATTATTGGAAGATGTTCCGGAAACCTTTATCAATTCTTTTCCCGACAAGGTAGCGGCGGCAGCCGTACCGGACGGGAGGAAAGGGGAACGCGCCGGTTCCCTTCTGGAACGGGACCAAACCATTTTGTTTTTAAACTCCCTTCCGCAGCATAATATCTATCTTTACGGGTATCACGACGCGGAGTATCCCAACTGCGGGCTTATTTTGGACATCGGGGAAACGCAGCAAATTTACGCTTTCCCGTACTTCTATGCTTCCGACGAGTCCCTGGCCCCCGAGATAAGCGTCAGCGAGGACGAAAGCCGGATATACGTATGCTGCCACACGGGAAGCGGAACGGGTGCATCGGTGTCACAGCTTTATGTCTTTCAGATTGAAAACGACTCCATTTTGCCCTATCGTTTGGATCAGGGCGATTTGATCGCGCGGCTAAACAGTAAAATATCCATTACATACGACGAAAAAAGCGCCCTTGCAACCCTCCGCTTAGACGGGAGGGAGCTTTTGGCGGATACGCTTTTCCCGATCGGAGCGGAGGCGGGAACGCGGGTAATACCGGACAGCTTCTACCTTGGAAATCAGGTTTATTTCTTACTGACCGGAGACGGCGCGAAGATATCCTTCCTGCCGACGCTTTATTCCCGGGATGAACCGGGGGCGCAAATCTACTTGCAAAACTTAGGTTCCCTCGACACGGAGCTGCGTTTTACATACGGCGGCGACGGGACCATCACAGGCTTCGAGATTGGCGAGGTATCGGCAAACTTCAGGCTCACGGAAGGTGGTGATTTTGACGGCGACGGAGCGGCGGATTTCGTTAACGCGAGCTTCGGCGAAACCGACGCTGTGCTGACTTTCTTCTTCGCAAACGGAACGGTTTGGACCAAATCCGTCGGCGTCTCCGACGGCCTCCGGATGAGCCCCGGCACCCTGAACGCGGGAGACTTTGACGGAGACGGAAAGGATGAAATCGTTTTCTCGCCGGTCGTTTTCGGAAGCAACTACGGCNNAGGGAACTTTTTATTCTCCGCGCGGAAAAAGGAGGGCTTACCGCCCTGCCGCTGCGCTGCGAGAAAAATCCCGCGATTCGGCTCGAACAACCGGAAAGTCTCAACCAAGACGGCCTGTGTATCGGTGTGGAGATCGTTCATACGGACGGCGGAGAGCTTTTGCGCGTGCGCAGGCTCATAAACGCGCGGGAAGACCGGGCGTGGTATGCGGATGTCCGCCTGAGCGGCGATATCTGGAAGATTGAAAACGTCCGGGCAGGCTCCGCCTATGGCGAGACTCCGATTTACCAGTACGCCGGAAGCGTTTTTGTCGCAGGTAAAAGGCAGCCGTGCGAAATCGTTGTCAGGAAAGACCAAAATATCAGCGAGAGATATGTAGCGGAGATATCCTTCTCCGGCGCGGCCTCGGAAATCCCGCCAAGGAACATTCAATACGGAATGCCGGATACTTTTCTGCCGGAGACCCTCCAGGACGGCAGCCGCATTCTCGACGTGAACCGGGACGGGAACGACGATATTCTGCTGGACTTGGGCGTTTACGGTTGGCCGCAGTATTACGCGTGCTTTGTTTACGATTCCACCCGAAATGAATTTCTTCCGGTTCCCGGGTTTGAGGAGCATCCTTTTCCGGAGGTAATAGAGGAGGAAGGGATTGTCCTGTTTTACTGGAAATCCAGCGCGGCGGAATACGGCGCGGACAAATACCGCATAGAGGGAAATGCGCTTCAGATGCTTGGGCGGCTTACGAAACTGTATGGCGAGCAGGGCGTCCGGTATACGGAGGAAGTCATGCGGGACGGGGTTTTGGTTCCGGTGAAAACGGACGTAACGGAAAAAGAAATCGAACGCTTTGAAACGTGGCGCATGTGGGAGTGAAGATGCCGGAGGCCTTCTTCGTCGCGCCCGCCGGAGAATAAGGACAAGGAAAACGGCGGGCTGCTGAGGGCAGCGTCCCCCAAGATTACGTTCAATATTTGGGGATTGTGCGCATAAGAACGGCACCC
>DCTG01000195.1:33349-44318 GCA_002329245.1 Clostridiales bacterium UBA1446 | reverse complement strand
GTTCGGCATCAACATGAACCTGATCCAGGACACCGCCATGATGCGGGTTGTGGAAAAGCTCAGCCGCGAATACTGCGACCGGTTCGGCTACAAGGACATTGAATTCGTCACAGGCTCCTTCCCCTACCTCGGCGCCTGGCCGGCCCGCATTGAAGAGGCAAACGCCATGATTGCCTGGAACACGATAGACGTTATGATGGCCGGATGTACGGCGATGATGCTCAAATGCCAGGACGAGGCCTTTGCGACCCCAACCGCGGAGGGCATGGCCGCTTCCGTCCGCATCGCCCGGCACCTCGACGTCCTGCTGGGAAAACAGGCTACGCCCCAGTGCGCGCAGCTCGAAGAAGAANNGAAGAAATGAAGTATTTAGAGCTTGAAGTGCGGGCGATGATGGAAAAACATCTGGAGATTGGTAACGGCGATATCGCGGTCGGGCTGTGTAAAGGCGTGGACGCAGGCTGGATTACGACGATGATTTCTCCATGGAAATACAATAAGGGAAATATCCTGCTCATGCGGGACGCGGAAAACGCGGTGCGCTACTACGATACCGGCGACATGCCGCTGCCCAAGGAAGTCAAGGAATACCATCTTGAGAAACTGCAGAGCCGCGCAAAGAAAGAGGGGCGGCCGCTCTCCTTCGACATGGTCGTTGCCGATCTGCAGTACGCCTCGCGGCTTCCCAATGTTATAAAATAGTGTTATAGTATTGTAAAATCGGAAAATAACGGAAACGGAGAATAGGAGGAATCCACAGTATGGCAAATCGCAAGGTAAACAAAAGCGTTGTCATCGGCACCATCGGGCAGGACGCCCATATGATCGGCGGCTGGGTGCTGACGCAGGCCTTCCGGGAAGCCGGATTCACCGTCGCGTTTTTAGGTGCCGTCGTACCGCAGCAGGAATTCATAGACGCCGCCATTGAAATCAACGCGGACGCGATTTTGGTATCCTCATCCTACGGCATGGGACTCATTGACTGCGAGGGGCTTCGCGACAAATGCATCGAGGCCGGTCTGGGCGATATTATCCTCTACGCCGGCGGAACCGTAGCCGCCCCGTTGGAGCTGGAGCGGAACTGGCCGCAGATCGAAAAACGATTTGCAGACATGGGATTCAACCGCGTCTTCAAGAACACCTGCACGGCGCAGGAAGCGGTTGAATATCTGAAAAAAGACTTAGGAATCGCGTAATCATTTGATATCGGAAGGGAGAATCAGTATGGATAAGACGAAATATAAGATTCGGAACAAACGGCTTTCAGACGAAGAGTTTTTCCGCATCCGGAAAGAAGAAGTGCTCCCCCAGTGGGAAACGGGGAAAATGCTTGAGAACTTGGATGAGAATATCGCCGCCGCGAAGGAGCTCTCCGTCGGTCTGGGGCGCAACTATGCCATGCATGTCAAGGACGCCTGCGAAAAGGGGTATCACCTCTTCCAGCCGCAGTTCGGCCAGGGTCTGACCGAATTTATGATCGAGGGCATGAGCTTTGTGGAAAACGAAACCGCCATCGTGCCCAACGGGCTCTGGAACATTTTTTCCGACTCCTATACCCGCAAGAATAAATATAAACTTGCCGCCGAAGGAATTGAGCGCAGCCGCAAGGAAGGCAAAACCATGCTTAACGGCTGGCCCATTGTAAATTTCGGCGTCGAGGAAGCCCGAAAGATCAAGCGGGCCATCAAATCCCCCATGACGTTAAACTCCACGGACGAAGACGGCCGTCTCGCTTCCGAAACGGCATTGGCCGCGGGATGGAACGCGTGCAACTGCCGCTCCATCACCGAGTGTATGGCGCATTGCAAGGATATTCCCCTCGCGGAAGAAATCCGCATCAACCAGTATGAATCCCGTCTTGCGGCCATTTACCACGAAAAGGGCGTCCCCCAAAGTCCGCACATTTCCTGCAATCTTACGGGGTACGACAGCTGCGGCTTCAAAGCCTTTATCATGGTGGCGCAGTCCCTGCTCGGCGCGGAACAGGGCCTCAAGCAGATCTATTTTGAGTTCGGCATCAACATGAACCTGATTCAGGACACCGCCATGATGCGTGTGACCAAAAGGTTGTGCGAGGAATACTGCAGGCGCTTCGGCTACAACGATATTGAGTTCATCGTCAACAACAACATGTTCCAGGGCGCTTTCCCCGCGCGGCTGGAAGAGGCCAGCGCCATGATGAATCTTGCCGTCATGATCGGCGTTATGGGCGGCAGCACCGCCCTGATCCTCAAATGCCAGGACGAGGCCTTCGCGACTCCGACCAAGGAAGGCATGGCCGCTTCCGTCCGTATGGCGCTCCATCTGGAGCGGCTGCTCGGCGCGCAGCGGACGCCGATTTGCGCGGAGGTTCTGGAAGAGGAAAAGTATCTGGAGATGGAAGTGCGCGCCATGATGGAAAAGTGTCTCGAGGCGGGCGACGGCGACATTGCCCTCGGCGTGTGCCTCGGCGTCGACGCGGGCTGGGTTCAGACCATGGTCTCTCCATGGAGATACAACCGGGGCACCGTGCGCCTGATGCGGGACGCGGAAAACGCGATGCGCTATTTTGATATCGGCGATATGCCGCTGCCCAAGGAAGTCAAGGAATACCATCTTGAGAAACTGAAGAGCCGCGAGAAGAAAGAGGGGCGGCCGCTTTCCTTCGACATGGTGGTTGCCGACCTGCAGTACGCGTCCCGTCTGCCGGTGATCAAGAAAGACTGAGGAGGAATCACACTATGGCAAACCGCAAGGTAAACAAAAGCGTCGTCATCGGCACCATCGGCCAGGACGCCCATATGATCGGCGGCTGGGTGCTGACGCAGGCTTTCCGGGAAGCCGGCTTCACCGTCGCGTTTTTGGGCGCCGTCGTTCCGCAGCAGGAATTCATCGACGCAGCCATCGAAATCAACGCGGACGCGATCTTGGTGTCCTCGTCCTACGGCATGGGACTCATCGACTGCGAGGGCCTGCGCGACAAGTGCATCGAGGCCGGCCTGGGCGATATTATCCTCTACGCCGGCGGGACCGTAGCCGCCCCGCTGGAGCTGGAGCGGAACTGGCCGCAGATTGAAAAACGATTTGCAGACATGGGGTTCAATCGCGTCTTCAAGAACACCTGCACGGCGCAGGAAGCGGTCGAATATCTGAAAAAAGACCTCGGAATCGAATAATTGGAACACGCGCCAAACGGAAAAGGAGGTGCGGATCGGTGAAAATCTACACAAAAGGCGGCGACAGGGGTGAGACTTCCCTCTATTCCGGCCAGCGGGTGCGAAAAGACAGCCTGCGCGTGGAAACCTACGGGACAATCGACGAGCTGCAGGCGTCGCTCGGGCTTGCCCGCTCGCTTTGCACCGATTCCGGCGTTAAGGATACCGTTCTCACCATGGAAACGCTGCTGGTTACCGCTATGGCGGAAGTGGCCACGGTCGGTGACTGTAAGGCCTGCATCGGAGCGGAAGAGGTCAAGCGGCTGGAAGAGGCGATCGACCGTTTTTACGCGCCTTTGCCTCCCGTGCGCGGCTTTGTCCTTCCCGGCGCAAGCCCGGGAAGCGCCGCGCTGCATGTGAGCCGCACCGTCGCCCGCAGGGCGGAGCGTCTGCTTTGGCGCCTTCACGCGGAGGAACCGGTTCCGGAAGCGCTTCTTCTGTTTTTCAACAGGCTTTCAGACCTTTGCTTTGCGCTCGCCCGCTGCGAGGAAGAGCGCACGGACAGGTCATAACAGGCAGGATACGTTAATAAAAAGGAGGAACTAGTATGAAGCCAGAACAAGCAATCGCGGCGTTTGTGTACAATACCACATTCAAGGATCTGCCCGCCGAGCAGGTTGCCGTGGCAAAAAAGCAGATTCTGACCATTTTCGGCGCGGCAGTTGCGGGCAGCGCTTCCGAAGGCTGCGAAACCGTGGCCGAAATGGCGAAGGAACAGGGCGGAAAGCCCGAATCCACCCTGCTGGTTTTCGGAGGAAAGGTGCCGGCCAAGGAGGCCGCCTTCGTTAACGCCACCATGGGCAGGGCTTTGGATATCTGCGACCACATCCAGCCCGGCCTCCACGCCGGCTCCGCCGTTATCCCGACCGCTTTGGCGGTGGCGGAGATGATGGGCGGCTGCACCGGCGAGGAACTGATTACCGCCGTAGCCATCGGAACGGAAATTCCGCTGCGTATCAACCGCACGATGCAGGTGATTGAGTACGACGGGTTTGATCCGACGGGCGTCGTCGGCGTATTCGGCGCCGCGGCCGCCGCAGCCAAATTGATGAAGTTAGACGAGAAGCAGATTCTCAATGCCTTGGGCCTCGCGTTTAACCGCAGCGGCGCGACGTATCAGAACAACATAGACGGCTGTTTGGGCGTTCGGATTATGGAAGGCTGGGTGGCGCAGGCGGGGATCGAATGCGCCAAGTTGGCCGCGCGCGGCATTACCGGCCCCAAGAACTTCCTAGACGGCGTCTACGGATTTTGCCACCTCTTCGGCCGCGACCGCGAAGGCGTCACCGGCGCAAGGATTGTGGAGGACTTAGGAAAGGTCTGGCATCTTACCACCCTGAATTTCAAGAAATATCCGAGCTGCGGCCTGACGCAGGGCAGCACGGAGCTGATTCTCGAGATGATGGGCAAATACGGCCTCACACCGGAGAATGTGGACCATATCGACGTCGACGTGCCCGAGGGCACCTACAATTTAGTCGGCAAGCCCTTCGTATTGGGCGAGAATCCCAAGGTGGACGCCCAGTTCGGCCTGCCGTACTGCATTGCCAACGCCCTGTATCGGAAAACCATTCAGCTGTCCCAGTTTGAGGAAGCTGAGATTCGGGACCCGGCCATTCTCGATTTTGCGAGAAACAAGGTCACCGTCATCCCCAGCCTGAGCCTCGAGACCCGCAAACATTATTCCGCGGATATAACCGTGTATACCAAGGACGGCAAGAAGTACTTCGGGCAGTCCGAGATTCCGCCCGGGACGCCGAAAAAGCCCTTGACGGACGAGGATTTCCGCCAGCGCTTTTTCGACTGCATGGTCTTCGGCGCAAAACCGGTTTTGCAGGAGCGTGCGGAGAGCAACTACGCCCTTTTGGGACGGGTCGAAACGCTTGCGGATATCCGTGAACTGATTCAGGCCTTTACAATGTAAGGAGTGGCTAAATAAAATGGAAAAAAACGAACGCTGCCTGAGCTGTTCCGACTGCGGTTTGTATCATTGCGATAAGCAGGATAAGCACTATCCGGAATTTTGCCCGACGGTGGCGACATCCGAAGAAGAACTGCGCGAGATCGGCGAACTCTATATGCACGATCCGACGGATTCCGTCGTGTTCCGCGCGGCCGCAGCGGTAGAAGGCGAAACGTACGGGAAGATCACCCGTGTGGAAGAAGTCGTCCGGTTTGCAAAAAAGATCGGAGCGAAAAAGATCGGCGTCGTCTCCTGCATGGGACTGATCAACGAAGCGAAGACCTTCACCAAGGTCTTGCAGGCCAACGGGCTGGATTACATCTGCATCGCCTGCAAGACAGGCGCTCAGGACAAGAGCAAATACGGAATTCCGGAGGAGGGTAAAATCCATCCCGGTCAATACGAAGCCTCCTGCAATCCGATCCTGCAGGCAAGAATCATGAACCGGGCGAAGACGGATCTCAACGTCATCGTCGGACTTTGCGTAGGGCACGACTCCCTGTTCATGAAGCACTCCGACGCGATCGTCACAACGTTGGTCGCCAAGGACAGGGTGCTGCTGCACAACCCGGCCGCGGCGCTCTACGGCAGCGGATTCTATTACAGACGCATTTTTGAGGAAATCAAATAGGCGGGAAAACCAAAATCGTAAAAAGTACGCCGCAAAGCGCATCGGTACAAACCGATGCGCTTTGTTCGTTTCGATTACCGTTTCCCTCCAAAGGGGACGGCTGATGCAAAGGCGGCAAGGTAACCTGTTATAATCCGGCGCGTTTCCCATATGATACGTATGTACCGCCGCCTCAGGATCATAGGGGGCGGGATGGTATCAGAGGGGAATGGAGCGCTTCATGAGGCGAATATATTTCAAAAAGGCCGCATATGGCTGTGCGTTCACCGCGCTCGCAATTTATTTAGGGGCGCAGTCCGATCCCGCCTCCCGGCCGTTTGCGGCGGCGGTCTTAATCCTGTCCGCAGCCGCGCTTTTCTTCCTGAAAGAAGGCGTTTCCGTTTCCCGCATCTATGCCGTTTTGTATCTTCTCCTCGCGGCTTTCTATCTGTTTGCGCTGCCTTTGTTTCATGTTTCCGACGAACAACAGCACTTTCTCCGGGCGTATACGATTGCCTCGGGCCGGCTTCTGCCCGAAAAAATAGCGGAAAAGGAGGTCGGCGCCTGCCTGCCGGGCAATCTCATTCCCGAAGCGCTTGAGAAGGCCGGAGAGATTTCATGGAGGGATCTGCGCGGGGCGTTGGAAGAAAAATTAGAGGCAAGCGCGCCGAAGGCCTACTCCTTTCCGTGCGCCGCGCTATACTCGCCCGTTTCCTATCTCCCGCAGGCGCTTGGGATACGGATCGCGGGTTGGTTTACCCAAAGTCCCGTTCTTATAGCCTATGCCGGAAGGGGGAGCAATCTTCTCGCGGTGCTGCTTCTGACGTATCTTGCCCTCAAGTGGATGCCGTTTGGAAAGGAAACCATGCTGCTACTTTTATTAGCGCCCATCCAGATGCACAAGGCGGCCTCCCTGTCCGCGGACGGCTTTACGCTTGCAATCGTCGTACTGCTTTTCGCTTACACGCTTTACCTGCAATACGGGAGAAGGGAGAAACTGAGAAGGAGGGAGATTGCGCTTCTTTATCTCTTGGCGTTTTTGGTTTCTCAGTGCAAAATCGTCTATGTTCCGGCTTGCTTTCTTCTCTTCATTCTTTCGCCGGAGCGTTTCGGGAGCAGGCGGCGCTATCTGTTCCATGCGATATGCATAGGGGTTCTCACAGCCGCGGCAAGCTTAGGCTGGCTCTTTCTTTCCTCGGAATTTCTTACAGCCGCTTTTCCGGACAGCGGGGAGCAGATTCGCTATCTTCTCCGTCATCCGGCGGTTTTCGCCGGGGTGCTTTTCCGCACCTTGGGTAAGCAGGCGCCCGCTTTAGCGGGGGAGATGATCGGATGGAGAATGGGTCTCGGAACCGTCTATAACAGCAGGGTTTTGATTTTCGGATACCTTGCCCTTCTGCTGCTGACGGCGGTTTTGGGAAAGAGGGAAACGCTCTGTGTTGCGGTAAACTGCCGGGACAAGTGGCTGGGCGCATGCGCGGCGTGCGCCATGGCACTTCTCATCTGCACGGCGCTTTACGTGCAGTGGACGGATGTCGCCGCGCCTGTCATCTACGGCCTGCAGGGCAGATATTTTTTGCCGCCTCTGGCCATGCTGCTGCTTGCGCTATTGGAAACAAAGGGTCTTGACCGCCTGAGAAGAAAGCTCGATGCAAAGCTCGTCTTGACTTTTGCGGTGGGAGTGAATCTCGCGGCTGTAGTAACCTGCTTTCAGTACGGTCTCTCGGTTGCGTAGTAAAACGCCCTCCGATATGCCAAAACGCATCGGCAGGGCCGATGCGTTTTGGAGGATAGCGGTTATTCGATATCGATCTTCACGGAATTATTAGGCCTTTCCTTTTTGGGAACCTGGATGACCAGAAGGCCGTCCTCCAGTTTGCCCTTGATGCCCTTGGAGAGGGAATCTCTGAGGAACACGCTGCGTGTCATGGAAGAATAGCGCCTTTCTTTATGGATATAGTTTTTGCTGTTTTCCTCGAGATTTTCTTCCTTGTTTGCCGTAATGGTCAGCCGCTCATCGTTTAGCGTTACCTCGATCTGGTCTTTCTGGAAACCGGGAAGCTCCGCTTCCACAATATATTCCTTGTCGGTTTCCTGCACGTCGATTCGAAAGGTATCTCCGGTTAAGATTCTCCGAAACGGCCAGCTATCGGCAAAAAAGTCATCAATCATGTTCTGAAAATCAGAAAAGCCGGTGCTGATAAGGTCGGGGCGTCTTTTGTTAAAAGGGATCAGACCTGCCATGTTCAACAACTCCTTTACAATGTGATTTGTTTGGATATTAGCACTCTTGAGTCGAGAGTGCTAATATCCATTTCCTTTATAGCACAGAAAAAAACAGGTGTCAATAGCCGGGGAATGAGGCAATCGTAAAATTTTTATGAACAAGTTTTTCCTGCATTGGAAGGGAGAAAAAGCGGAAAACGGAGGAAAAAGTCTTATCTTGCGCCGGCAAAGTCCGCGTGCTTTGACGCTTCATTGACAAGGATGCCCGGGAGCCTTATAATTTCGTTGAACGAAACAGGCGGCGGGGCAGATTACCTTCGCCTTACGCATAAAAGGGCGGGTTCGGACGTACTTTTTATGCTTTCTGATAAAGGGGTTACGCATGCAGACGATTTTACTTATTTTCGGAACACGCCCGGAAGCCATAAAAATGTGCCCGCTGGTAAACGAACTGAAATCCCGCGCGGGGGTGCGCACCGTCGTCTGCGTGACGGGGCAGCACCGCCAGATGTTGGACCAAGTGTTGGAGGCGTTTTCCGTCGTTCCGGAGTATGACCTTTCCATTATGCGGGAGCGGCAGACCCTGTTTGAAATCACGTCCGGCGTGCTGTTGGGGATTAAAGAAGTGCTGGAATCGGTCCGGCCGGACGTTGTTCTTGTGCACGGAGATACTTCCACCACCTTCGCGGCCGCGCTTGCCTGTTTTTATCTGCAAATACCCGTGGGGCACGTGGAGGCTGGCCTGCGGACTTATAATCTCTATTCTCCCTATCCTGAGGAGTTTAACCGCGAAGCGGTCGGCCTGCTTGCAAAGTATCATTTTGCGCCCACCAGGCTGGCCGCCCAAAACCTCGAGAGGGAAGGGAAAAATCCCGCGGATATCTTCGTCACGGGAAATACGGCTATCGACGCGCTTAAGACTACCGTGCGCGACAGCTACAGCCACCCGGAACTGCAGTGGGCGGAGGGAAGCCGGCTCATTCTGATCACCGCGCACCGGAGGGAAAACTTGGGGCAGCCGATGCGCCGGATGTTCCGCGCCATCCGCGCAATCGTGGAGGAGCATCCGGACGTCAAGGCAATTTACCCGATCCACCTTAACCCCGTAGTCCGCGAGACCGCAAGGGAAGAATTGGACGGCTGCAGCCGGATCCGTCTCATCGAGCCGTTGGATGTCCTCGATTTTCATAACTTCATGGCGCGCAGCTATCTGATTCTGACGGACAGCGGAGGGATCCAGGAGGAGGCACCGTCGCTCGGAAAGCCGGTGCTCGTCATGCGGGACACAACGGAGCGGCCGGAAGGAATCAAAGCCGGTACGTTGAAGCTTGTCGGAACGGACGAGGGGAAGATTTACGAAGCGTTCCGGATGTTATTGGAGAGCAGGGAGGAGTACGAACGGATGAGCGGCGCCTCCAATCCGTACGGGGACGGCTTGGCAAGCCGCCGGATCGCGGATATTCTGCTGCACGGTACCATGGAAACTCCGTTTCTTTAAGGGGCGTGCTCGGATGCAGAGCATGACGAGAAGGAGAACGGCGGAGCCAAATGCCGGATCGGCCGGCATTTGGCTCCGCCTTAGCGTTTGGAAACGCGCGTTTATTCGGAATGCTTCCGCTTTGCGCCGGCGCGAACGGCAAATCCGACGCACAGGACCACAAGGGAAAAAAGCAGAACTGGCCAGAGAAAATACAGCGTATAGTGAAACGAAGAGAGGGTTTTCTGCACGCGGTCTAAGAAGGTCACACGCTCGTTTTCATACAGGGTAAACGTAAGCTCATCGTCCGGCAGGGAGTCAAGCTGGGCGGTGTAGCGGTTGTCCGGGGTACGGGTGAAAGGGAGGCTGCTTTCGATCAGATAGGGGGCTTGCGCCGGCGGGATGATCTCAATTTCCAGCGAAGCGAAATTCGACCAGTTTTTTGCCGGACTGAGCAGATAGATAAAGCGATATAAGGGCGATGTGGTTTTGGTCCGGTCCATACTTCCCGCCGCCGGATAGGAAACGATAAGATTGCGCACAGCTCCCGGCGGAAAGTCCACGGTATACACGAGCGTAATCACACGGTCGTAGTGCGCGGTTTCGAAAATCATGTCCAAGGCGGTATAGCCGGTGACAAGGCAGGTCGAGAAAACGCGCTGCAGGCAGAGATTCAAAAGCTGAGTATCCGGAATCGCCGCAGCCGATTCGGCCCCGAGATAGCTGCGGAAAGCGTTTAAAACATAGTCTTTTGGATTGACCGGGTTCTGCACGATATCACAGGAAAAACTGCTTGCGGGAAGGGCGGTTCCGTCCTCCGAGAAAACGCAGTAGGTCACTTCGGGAACGTCGCCTAAAACAAGCAATTCCATCTCGCTTGAACCGTCGATCCAGGTGCTAAGAGAGGTGCCCTCGGAATCGGAGTAATTGCTACCGGAAAAACCTTTGCCGATTACAATGGTTTGTTCCGGGGCTGCATCGAAGTAAGCGGTGAATTTGACCCGTTCCCCGTTCGGCGCCTGCACCCGGAAGCGGAAGAGGTTTGCCTCCGTGTTCCAATGACCGCCCGGAAAGGACAGTTCGTCNNGTCAAAGGAAAAACTGCCGTCGGAGTCCACGGATGCGGCGTCGGGGTTCAGATACAGCTCAAATGGAATCGGCTTTCCGTCAGCTTCAATCGTAATCTCGGACAGAGAAAGACTTGAAAGGCTGCCGACAAACGGGAAGGCCATCTGTACGGACAGCGGCCGGTCGGCAGGGTTTTTCATCTCGTAAGCCGCCTCTACAAGCGCCGTAGGGGAATAGGTGCTGCCGTGTTCCCGGCGCTCGGAAAAATCAAATCGTAATCTTTCCTGTTCCACCTCAATCGGGGAATCTTCTTCCAAGGAAAGCATTTCGGAAGCAGGATAGGCTTTCCAGTACGAGGGCGCGGAATTGGCGAAAGCCGGGAGTGTAATCGCGCCTGCGCAGAGGAGACAGAGAGCCGCAGGCAGGTATCGT
>DCTG01000195.1:30797-33342 GCA_002329245.1 Clostridiales bacterium UBA1446 | reverse complement strand
CATAACCTCAGTCCTTCCCATCCGTCCGATACCATATCTTAATCTTTGACGATGGGGGAAGGGAAAAGTTCCTTTTCTTTCAATTTTTCTAGAACAAACGGCCTGTCGCCGCGAAGGAGGACAGGCATGAGCCGTGTTCTTCGCGGAACACGGCTCATAAAAACCTAAGAAGCATGGTTTTCCCGGGGGAACCGGATGGTCGCTTTAAAGAGGTCCCCGTCGACGGAAAGGGTAAAGCCCCCTTTTTGCAGTTCGATCAGGCTTTTCGCAATGGATAGTCCCAGTCCGCTCCCTTCGGTGGTTCTTGCCGTGTCTCCGCGCACGAAGCGTTCCATCAGTTCGTCCGCGGAGATGTTCAGCGGGTAGCGAGAAATATTCTTCAGCGTCAGGCTGACATCCCTGTCGGTGATATCCACGTCGAAATACACCCTTGTATGGGGGAGAGAATATTTGCAGATGTTGTTGAGAAGGTTGTCGAACACGCGCCACATCGGTTTTCCGTCCGCCAGAATCCGCACCGGTTCCGGCGGAGTCCGGATAATTGGCTCCAGCCCGTTTATGGAAAACTGTTCCGTATATTCCCCAAGCGACTGGTTGAGCAGCTCGACGATGTCCAAACTTGAAGTCGAGACTTGGATGCTGCCGGCGGAAGCCTTGGAAGCTTCCAACAGATCCTCGACCAGTTTTTTCAGCCTCTGGGACTGGCGNNGGCCTGGGGCGGCAGGTCCTCCTCCAGCAGCAGGTCGGCATGGCCGGAGATCACCGTCAGCGGCGTTTTCAGGTCGTGGGACACATTGGTAATCAGCTCCGTTTTCAGCCGCTCGCTCCGAAGCCGTTCGTCTACCGCTTTGAGCATTCCCTGTCCGATGTTGTTGAGCGCCTCCCCGTGCGATTTCAAATCCCAGAGCATGTTTGTCGTGTCGATCTTGACGCTGTAGTCGCCGGAGGCGATCCGTGCACCGCCTTCTTTCAGGCGGTTGAGCTGAAGCGTAAGAAAGCAAAGGCCCGCGAAAACGGCGACGTTGAACAGAATGCCGAAAAGGAAGGAGAGGAAAGCAAAAGCGGAATTGAAAAGAAACAGCAGCGTAATGCCGTTGATTAGCAGATAGGCCAAAAAGATCAGAATGCTTTTCCACAAGAGGGGAAGGTTTGAAACAAGGGTGGAAAGGCCGTGAAATAGGGCGCGCAGAACCCGGCGCAGCAGAAGAATAATCCGGCAGAGAACCGTGTTTTTCCACCATTTTCCCTTCTTTACCCGAGCGGCGAACGTCATGCAAAGGGCAAGGGCGCCAAGCACCAGTACCACGGCCGCCGCAAAAAGCGCTGCGGTCTGCACCATCCAGTCGGCGTAGTAGAACACGTTCTGAACGAGGCCGGCCAAAAGGATCCCAAGGACGAAAATCCCGGCGGCATAGAGATCAAGAGGCAGTTTGTGCACGCCCGAGAGCACGATTTCTTCCGTCACCTTTTTATGCCCGGCGGCGTGCAGAAGAAAAACAAACAGCAGTATAGCCAATAGCGCGGAAAGGGCGGAGAGCGGAATCAGGGCATGGCGCAGAGCGTAGAAGGTCTGGAAGATGCGGTACGGCGTATAGTAATCGTCGGCCGCCTCAATGGGGTCCCTGACATAGCAGTTGACGAAATATAAGTAATTCCGCGTTTCCGCTTCGTCGCCTTCTTTTATCGGGTGTTGTTCCGCGTACGGTCCCGAGAGGCTGCCTTCATACTCCTCGTAGCGGAAGGTTTTCAAAAGCCCGTAGTTTTGTCCTTCGTAATTGGACAGCAATACCCTGCCGGTTTCGTCCGTAACGGCGAAGAAGAAGTTGGTGTTTTCCTTTGCAAACTGCGCCTTGAGTTGTTTGAGCCGATACTGTTCTTCTTCCGTAAGATCCGCGCTCCGGGAAAGGCGGAAATAGTCGAAAAAGACGCTGTCCGCGTATCTGCGCGTGATCTCGCCGCAATAGTCCTCCTCGTAAAACGTAATTCCGCCGCTTTTATAGTACCCCCCTTCCGCCATATACCACACGCTGACCGTTCCGCCGAATGCGGCGCCCAAGGTAAGCAGAAATAGGAGGATTGCCGCTGTTTTTGCGCCGATACTGTATCGAAAGGATTTCACTTTCCGTTCCCCCGTTCCATTTTATAGCCCTGGCCCCATACCACCTTCAGGTATCTTGGCTCTGCGGGATTGATCTCTAATTTTTCACGCAGGTGCCGTATATGGACCGCGACCGTTCCCTCGGTCCGGTACGCGCTTTCGTTCCACACGGTTTCGTAAATCTGGGCTGAGGAGTATACCTTGCCCGGGTTTTCCATGAGCAACTTTAAAATTTCGTATTCCGTAGGCGTGAGGGATACCGGCTCGCCGTCGAGTTTAACCAGCTTGGCCCGGTCGTCCAATTCGATGCCCCCTACGCAAAGCAGGCCATCATTTTTCGGCATGCCGCCCAAATTGGTATATCTGCGCAGCTGGGCTTTGACCCTGGCGAGCAGCTCCACGGGATTAAAGGGCTTTGTGATGTAGTCGTCGGCGCCCAGCTCCAGG
>DCTG01000195.1:3198-30727 GCA_002329245.1 Clostridiales bacterium UBA1446 | reverse complement strand
CTCGGTGCCGCTGCCGGCCTCAAAGGTACGGTAGCCTTCGGAGGAGAGATAGATTTTCAGCGCGGAGACAATGTCCTTTTCATCGTCGCAGATCAAGATGTTGTACATCTTGTCACCTCCCGCATTTCATTGTAAGGAAAATAATCTTAAAAACCAAGCGTGAAAAAGATTAAGAATTGATTAAGGACTGCCCCGCAGAGCTTTGCCGAAGAGAATCCGGAAAAGGGAAGGGGCGGATTGACGCCTGTCTTCCGTTGGGGTATATTGGAGT
The DNA here is from genome assembly GCA_002329245.1 of Clostridiales bacterium UBA1446. Classification (GTDB taxonomy): domain Bacteria; phylum Bacillota; class Clostridia; order Oscillospirales; family Oscillospiraceae; genus UBA1446. The sequence continues at coordinate 30,456 of DCTG01000195.1, read as the reverse complement.
CGGTCCGGGATAGAGACAAAACGGGTTCGAAGTTAAGAAATACCGCAAAGCAGTTCAAGAAGTAGCCGCGTGAAGCTGATATGCTGTAAACAGGCGGTGGTTGATACGGGTAAATGGGAAGCGGCCGACGCGGTCGGCCGGATGCAGGATTATATCGAGGCGCACATTACGGAGCCGATCACCCTTGTCCAACTGTCCAGAGCGGCGGGATATTCCCCATGGCACAGCGCGAGACTATTCCGGGAATTCGTCGGTAAAAGTCCGTTTGAGTACATCCGGGCGCTCCGTCTTTCCCGGGCGGCCATCCAGCTGCGGGACGGAAAGGCGAAGGTTATCGACGTGGCGTTCGATTTTGTGTTTGACTCTCATGAGGGCTTTACCAAGGCGTTTTCCCGGCAGTTCGGCCTGCCGCCGAAACGGTATTCGGATCAAACGCCTCCCATCCCCCTGTTTATCCCAAACCGCGTACACCGCCGCACTGCTTGGAATCGGGAGGTATGTAAAATGGCGGAAAAAAAGGATGTAAAGGCGGTATTCGTCCAAGTGATCGAACGTCCGGCCAGAAAGGTTCTGCTTCGGCGCGGCATCCGGGCGGAGGATTATTTCACCTACTGTGAAGAGGTTGGCTGCGACGTCTGGGGCATGCTCTCCAGCGTGAAAGAGGCGCTGTACGAGCCGATCGGCATGTGGCTGCCCCCGGGAATGATCAGAAACGGCACGTCAAAATATGTTCAGGGAGTCGAGCTGCCGTTGGATTACGAAAAGCCGGTTCCGGAAGGATACGAACTGACGGAGTTTCCGCCCTGCAAAATGATGGTGTTTCAGGGGCCGGCGTTTGAGGAGGAGGCGTTTGAGGAAGCCATCACGGATCTTTGGGCGCTTATGGAAACCTTCGATCCGACCCTTTACGGCTACGCGTGGGCCGACGAAGACGGGCCGAGGTTCCAGCTTGCTCCCATGGGCTACCGCGGGTATATCGAGGCAAGACCCGTAAAGCCGCTTTAGGATAGCCGCTTCCAAACAGCTTAAAAGGCGAAGGGGCAGTGAAACTGTCTCTTCGCCTTTTCTTTGCGGTATTTGTATTTTGGAAGGATTAGATGTTCTGCGCCGTCTGAAAGCTGTTGACATTGAGGATGAGGCTGATTTTTCCGTCCCCCAAGATCGTGCAGCCGGATATGCCGTTGAGGTTTTCCGCGCGCTTCTGAATATATTCCGGGAACGGCTTGACAACGACCTGCTGCTCTCCGATGATCTGGTCGACGAGGATGCAGAAGGTGCTGATTTCCGAATCGATCATGACCAAAATGCCCTTGGAGATATCCGTGACGGCGGAGTCGATGTGGAAGAACTTATGCAGGCGGAGAATGGAATAGCACTCCCCGCGGATCATGATCATCTCGTTGCCGTCGGGATCAAGAAAAATATTCTTCATATCCGGGACAAGCGATTCGCGTATGGAGATCATCGGAGCGATGAAACTGAGGTCTCCCACGGTCAGCTTCATGCCGTCCAAGATGGCGAGGGTCAGCGGGATACGGATCGAAGTTGTGGTGCCCTTGTCCGGCTCGCTGTCCACAAAGATGGAGCCGCCTAATTTCTCAATGCTCTGGCGCACCACATCCATACCGACCCCCCGGCCGGACAGTTCCGTCACGTCTTCCTTGGTGGAGAAGCCCGGGAGGAAAATAAAAGAAAACGCTTCCTTGTCGCTGATGTTTGCGTCGGATTTTGTAGTCAGTCCCTTTTCGCGGGCTTTGCTGATGATTGCGTTTTTGTCAAGCCCCCTGCCGTCGTCCGAAACGATAATCATCACGTCCTCGCCCGTGTTTTTTGCCTCGAGCGTAATATTGCCCTGCGCCGGTTTGTTTTTCCGCAGGCGCTCCTCGGGGGACTCGATTCCATGGTCGATCGAATTGCGGATCAGGTGCATAATCGGGTCGGACAGATTGTCGATAATGGTTTTATCTACTTCGGTTTCTTCTCCGATTAGTTTCAGATTGACATTTTTCGAAAGTTTTTTGCTGGTATCCCGCACGATCCGCTCCATTTTATGAAAGATATTGGAGACGGGCAGCAGCCGCATGGACATTACGATGCCCTGCAGTTCCGAGGTAAGGCTTTTCAGCTGGCGCGAAGCAGTTTCGAAATTGTTGAGCTTTAACCCTTCCAGATCCGGATTGCGGGTTACCATTGCTTCCGTCGTGACCAGTTCGCCGACCAGATCCATGAGACTGTCCAATTTGTTGACGTTTACGCTGATAAAGTTTTGTTTGGTCTGCAGCTCGGCCGGAACTTGAACTTGATCGGGCTTTGCGCCGTTTTCGGCTTTCGCCGGTTTGTTCTGGGCGTCCGGTTCGGGCGCGCTCTCGCCTTCATCCTCCAGCGGGAGCACGCTGTATGTCTGGACAAACAGCGTTTCATCCAGAATCTTTTTAAAGTCGTCCGGATTTTCGTTTGTGCTGATGATAAGGGTAAAACCGTTCTTGACAATAAGTTCGCAGGAGGCTTCGTCGTCCAAGTTTTCCGGAACATGCGACCGGATGGAGCAAAGCTTGCTCATCGAATTTACGATACCGAATGCCCGGATATGCTCCATCTGGCAGCCCGGTTCAAATTTCACCTTGATTTTATACCGGGGCGCTTCCGGGAGGGAAGGCGCGGAGGCTTCCGGCTCGGAGCTCTTGATATAAACCACGTGCTCCTCAATTTCGTCCAAAAGCCGCGTCGGAACGTCTCCGCACTTGCCCCCGCTTTGAATTTTGGAAAATTCCGCTTTCATGAAATCGATGGCGCGAAATACGATGTCAAAGATCTTGCCCCACGCGCGGCATTGCGCGTCGTTATCCCGAATCTGCGAGAAAAGGTCCTCCAATACGTGTGAAATGCGCGTCAGGCTTTCAAAGGACATCATCGAGGAGGAACCTTTGATCGTATGCATGATACGGAAGACCTCGTCGACCTGCGCGGCGGTCAGGGCCTGATCCTTTTCGCCGCTCAGCATCAGGGATTCGAGATTTTCCAATAGTTGCTGCGTCTCATATATGTATACCTCGAGCATGGGATCGGTTGTCTTACCCATGGATTCACCTGCTTCCAATAAATTTTAAAATTTCCGGATCAGCCGAGCTTTTTCACAGCGGAGAGGAGGCCTTCCTCTTTGAACGGCTTCACAATAAATCCTTTGGCGCCGGAAAGGACGGCGTCCCGCACCATAGCTTCCTGCCCCATCGCGGAAACCATGATGATCTGCGCGTGCGGGTCGATGGCGATAATCGCCTTGAGGGCGTCTAAGCCGTTCATTTCCGGCATGGTAATATCCATTGTTGTTATATCCGGTTTCAGTTCCTTGTATTTTTCAATTGCGACCAGACCGTTTTCCGCTTCCCCGGCGATTTCATACCCGTTTTTGGATAGGGTATTTTTAATTGATATCCTCATAAAAGCTGCATCGTCCACGATCAGAACTCTTGCCATATGTACCTCCTGTTATTGAAAGGAAATTTGTGAATATTTTTATTTGACAATCAAATATATTTTGTGCCATGGCCAATGGTTTTCACGAACAGTTTTCCCGTTTCCGTATCCAACTCGATCGTGCGCCCGAAGTTCCCTCCCGTATCGCTGGCAGCAAGGTGGATTTTTTGTTCTTTGAGAACTTCTTTGCACATTTCACTGTTTCTTTGCCCCACCATAAAGACATTGGATTTCTGGAAGGTGTTGAACATATTCGCGCCTCCCGCTATTTTGGCGACCATGGAGCCTTTCTTCGCTCCTAACCTGAGCAACGCGCGCACCAGTTCCGGAATGCCGGTATCGGCATATTTCGCGGGAGTGTCGGTTGTATCGCCGTTGTTGGACGGGAGAAGGACATGGAGCAGGCCGCCGATTTTTGTGTCGGGGTCGTAAATCGCAACCCCGACACAGGAACCGAGGCCAAGTGTTGTCAGGATATCCGGCGACTTGGCCGTTTTGTAGTCGGCGATTCCCACCGTAATTGTAGACATTTAATGAGCAACCCCCAATGACAGCAGCAGCTTCCGGTGGGAATCCCGATCGGGCAAGAGAAAGAAACTGCAGGATATCCGATCTTGTATGTCGGTAAATTCGGTCTTGAAAAATAGAGCGTAATCACCGGTTTCCCCGTATTTTATCGCAATGATGCTCAGCATCGCGCCCGCCATGTCGGCGTTCAGGCTGGGAACGGAAGGGATGATGGACAGGCCGGTCAGCGAAGAGACTGCCGAGAGATACGAACCGACCAAAATATTGGTCACTTCATTGAGCGCGGACATGTGGAAATCAGAAAAATCGAAAACGGAATGTCCCGTATGAGCTTCCGGTTTTATTTTGCAGACTGCGCTGGCCAGGTTGTACGCTTCCTCTAATCCCATTATCAGCATGATCTGACCCGAAAGGTCTCCGCCCTCCAGATCGACCATTCCGCCGACCACCGGCGTTTCGGGCATGCCGAGCAGCTCGGAAACCTCGTGAAACGGAACGATCCTGACCTCCGGAACACTCATTTCCACTTTCCGGCCGAGGATTGCAGACAGCGAGGTTGCTGCGTTTCCGGCTCCGATATTGCCGATCTCCCGAAAAATATCCAGTTCCTGAGGGTCCATAGGATTTTTGGTATCAGACAATAGAACACCTCCCTCCGTGTTCATGCGTTTCCGGCCGCAAATCCCGCGTGTCGGCGCGAGGCGGCCGAAAATGGCTACGTCTAATATTTCGTGCTTTTTTTTCGATAAATTAGCTATAATGCTTTATTCTTTTTTAGAAATGTGTTTTCCCATTTGCCGTCCCCGCTTTTGGCGGGAGGCAAACGGGTTCCGGTCATGGCAAAATACGTTTATTATCAAATGAGAGTATAAAGAATCGTGCGGCGCGTGTTTTCCGGAACGGAAAACGGGAAGGGAGGCGCACATGCAGATTTTCGAGATTGCCGCGGATGTCAAAACAATTTCCTATGACGGAAATGCGTTTGGCAAGACGTCCGGCGGCCTGCCGGAGAAGGGACAGGTCTGGGAAGGGGAAGTGCTGTTTGCTTCAAAGTCCCATGCCAATATCAAATTGGGTAACGGCACGGTAATCCGGGCGCAGCTAACGGACGGGGTATCCTTAAAAACCGGCGAAACCGTCCGCCTCGCGTTTCGGGGAAGCGACGGCATTAAGATCGTTTTGGGGCTGGAAGAGGGGCAAGGGAGCGGGGGGAAGGCGGACGGAGGAGAAGACTTCATCCGGGCCCTTTCCAGGCTCGGTATTCCCGCGACGAAAGAAAACCTTCAGCTAGCCGCCGCGATCAAAGAAGGCGGTTTCCCGTTCAGCGCGGCGCTGATGGAGCAAGCCCGCCTGATAGCCGCGTCCAACCTGGAAATCGGTACCGCGGCCGCCGTTTTCCTCGCGGCCCACNNCCGGAAAATGCGGAGCTTGTCAGGGCGCTGCTGCAAGGAGAACTGAAAATCGGAAGCCTGCTTGACGCGGTTTTGCAGACGCTGAAGGGGCAAACGAATAGCGCGGGAACGGGGCCGTTTCCGGATGGTACGATGCAAGAACCTTCTGTCGCGGGGAGAGAGCCGCGCCCGAATGACGCGGAGAATCCCTCTCTCTTAGGAAGGCAGGCCGTTTCCCGGGGGGAGAAGGAATCTGTCGACAGAACGCTGCAGGCCGGAAGCTTGCGGGAGGGCGTAAACCCGCGGGAGGCGGCGCAAACAGGCGCGCTTCCGGAAAGGGCGCTGTGGAGGGAGTCCGACGTGCGCGGTCTGGAAAGGCAAATCTTTCTGCAGACCGGCGATTCTCTGCGGGGAGGACAGCTCAGGCAGGCCTTAGGACTTTTGCCCAATTTGCTTGCGGGGCTGAAGGAGCAAGCCCGACGCGGCGGATGGGACGGGGAGGCTTCCGGGACTATTGACCGCACCGAAGGCGCAATCAGGCTGTTTCACAGTCTGCAGGCGTATGCTTACGCGCAGATTCCCATCCTTTCGGGGCAGACCCGCGAGACGGCGCAGCTGTATGTGTTTCGCAGAAAAAGAGGGATCCGGAAAGCAAAACAGGATGAGATGAGCGTAGTCTTATTGTTGGAAACCGCTCATATGGGGTTGGTGGAAGCGGCAATCCGTGTGCGGGACGGCGGCATATCCGTTTCGTTCCGGCTCGAGGAGGAGAAAGCCGCCGATTTACTGCGGGAACGCGCCCCGCGCTTAGGCGAACTTTTAAGCGCGTGCGCGTTCCGGCTGACGGACTTTCGCGTCCGCACAGGCAGCGAGACGCTGACTCCGTTTCGGGCTTTGGCCGTCCTGAACAGGGAGGAGCCGGAAGACACGTTTCGGATCAACATTCGGGTTTGAACAAAGCGCCGCGAGAGTATTATAAATCTGGGAGGGTTGCGGTATGGAGCGGAAAGAATATGACGAATATGGGGGCCGGCGGCGGACGGAGATTTCTTCCGGAAAAAACCCGCCGGAAGAAAATCCGGCGGAAGACCGGATTCCCGGGATGGTTTACGATCTTGCGGCGCAGGTGATCCGTTTTATTTCCGAGGCGGACGAGCTCTATGCGAGAAGCGAAGAGAGCGCGCAGGAAAGCCGGAAAGAGCCGCTGGAAGCGGAAAAACCGCCCGGCGGGCTGCAGAAATATTTGGACGCAAGTTGTTAAAGTTTCTTAAGGTTCCTTGCGATAATATAGTTGAACACGGAATTTTTGAAAGCGTCGCGCCGTTCTGGAGAACACGGCGGGAGGAACGGAAGGAGGAAGAAATATGTCGGAAATCAGCTCGGCATACAGCAGTTCGTCCCGGATTACGGGCGTTTTTTCCGGGTTGGATACGGATCAGATCGTAAAGGACCTTTTGAAGGTCGAGCAGACCAAGATTGACGGAGAGAAACAAACCGCGGAGAAATACGGCTGGTATACCGACGCGGTCAAGACGGTCAGCGAAGAGGTGGAGGCCTTTCAAAAAAACTATCTGAGCGCAATGGGCAGTTCCGGCTTGATGCTGCCCTCTACATACAAACAGTTTAGCGTGACCTATAAAAGCGGAAACAGCGGCGCGGTGACGGTATCGGCCGGCATGTCCGCTGCGGTTGGCTCCGTCAAAATCAATTCCATCACGCAGCTTGCCGAGAACGCGAACGTATCCAGCAGCTCCCGCATATCCGCGAACGGGAAAGAGATCTCCGCAAACAACACAACAAAACTGAGGGATTTGAAATTTGCAACTCCCCTTGTATTTGACGAAAGAGGAAAGATATCCTTCCGGATCAACGGCGTCGACTTTTCGTTTTCCTCCGATACGACGCTCCAGTCCATGATCAATACCATCAACGCGGACAGCCGCGCAAACGTAACCATGAAATACAGCAGGCTGACCGACGGATTTACCATCACCGCGGATAAGGGAGGAGCCGAAAGTTCCGTAACCATTGAGAACTTGTCCGGAAACGCGTTTGGCGCAAACGGCGCGTTCGGAATCGGAACCGGGACGGTATCGAACGGGAAAAACGCGGTTTTGTCCATTGAAGGAGTCCNNCGACGGGATTACCTATACGCTAAACGGTACGAGCCAGGAAGCGATCGAGTTTCGCGTGGAACAGGATGTCAGCAAAACGGTTGAGTCGATCAAAAGCTTTGTGGACGCTTACAACGAACTGGTGGAAAACATCAAAGGCAAGCTGACGGAGAAGGATTACTCCAAGGAATATGCGCCGCTCACGGAAGCGCAGAAGGAAGAGATGAGCGACGATCAGATCGAGGCGTGGGAGAAAAAGGCAAAATCCGGAATCCTCCGGAAAAACGGCGATATCAAACGCCTGCTCAGCTCGCTCCAGAACGCGTTCTTTACCGCCGTTGGCGGGAGCGGCTCGACAATGGCTTCGATCGGGATTACGACCGGCGGCTTTTTCACCTCCGACAAAGGGAAGATCGTTGTTGACACCGATATGCTGACGAAAGCTCTGCAGGAAAATCCGGACCGCGTATCGAACATGTTTACGGAAACGTCGGAGGAAAGCGGAAAGACGGGCCTGCTTCATCTCATGCGGGATGCCGCTCAAACCTTCTCCAAAAACGCGAAAGAGGATATCTTAGCCGTAACGAAAAAGGAGAACGACCTGAACAACAGGATCGAGGATATGGAAGACCAGCTGGACGACCTGGCCGATCGCTATTACAGGAAATTCTCCGTGATGGAAACGGCGCTGAGCAAGCTCAACTCCGTAGCCGGGATGCTCGCAAGCATGTTCAACATGTAAAAAAGATGCCGTATCCATATGCGATTGTTACGCAATCAATTGCTGAAAAATCAATGAGATAGGGAAGGAAATAGAATGCAACGTTTTTGGCACGATCCCAGAAAAGAATACATGAAATCCGCTGTGATGACGGCGGGTCCCGCCGAACTGATCGCGATGCTGTACGACGCGTGCGTAAAAAATCTGAAGCTTGCGATGCTTTCCTACGAGGAAAGAAAGGATATCTGCGCGACGAGCAACTACCTGATCAAAGCGCAGAAGATCATCAGCGAGCTGATGAATTGCTTGGATATGAGCTATGATCTTTCAAAAGATCTCCTCGCAATCTATGAATTTATCTTGGGCCAGTTGAGGATAGCCAACGCGCGCAAAGATTTGCAGGCGCTTCCTTCGCTTGTGGGCATCCTTGAATCCATGGGTGAAACGTGGCATGCGGTTGCCCGGTCGCAGCGGGAAAGAATGGTTGCGGAATGCTGAACAGAATGGATCATGCGGAGGAAATGGGCCGCTATCGGAGCCTCTTGGAGCGTCGGGAGAACGCGCTTTCGCAGCTGCTTTCCCTGACGGAGGGGCAAACGCTCTCCGATTATGAGGACGAGCTTGTATTTTTAGAAGACCTGTCAAACCGGGAGGCGCTGTGCGAAGAGATCCGGGCGCTATCCGCCGCTCTGCGCGAAATGGGCAGGGACCTCGCCGCGGATTCTGCGCTGCGCATGGAAGAAGAGCGGCAAAAAGAGCGCCTGCAGAGCATTCTCTCGCGCATCCGGATTGCAAATGACAAAGCGATTGCCGATGTGCAGAACAGGATGTCGTTTTACAAAGGGGAAATCGAAACCCTGAGGAAAGCAAAAGCGGGTATGGATCTCTATCGGAAAAACGAGTTTCCTTTACAGGAAGGCAGTTATAACTGGATCGGATAACAGGAAGAAACCGGGGGGCAGGGCCTTTGAGGATAAAAAACACAAGACCGGCGTTCAGAAGGACCGGAGACCCGGTTCTAGGCGTGCGCACGAAGGCGCCGGCTGCCGCAACGGGGTCTTTTGAACGGCATTTCAACACCTTGGGCGAGGAACAGTATGAAGAATATTTATCCGATCTGACCCGGAGAATCGAAGCGCAGGGCGACCGGCTGGCCCAAAGGGCTGATATGGCGGAGATGGAGCGATTTCGCGCGCTTGTCGCGGAGATGATCAACGAGGTGGTCAGCAACGCCTTCGCTTTCCAGAAGGAAAAGTACTTTGATATCAGGGGAAGACACAAGATTTTTGCCACGGTCAACCGAATCAACGAGAAGTTGGATGAACTGGCCAAAGAGATTTTGGAAGGAAAACGGGACAGGCTGGAAATTATGAGTAGGATTGACGAGATCAGGGGACTCGTCATCGATATCCTGCTTTAAGGCGGAAGAAAGGATACAGCGCCAATTAAAAATTCGGAGGAATGCTGCCATGGATGAAATACTTGAGCTTGAAAACAAAAATGAGATGCAGGGCAAACACCTTATCTTTTCGGGGTTTGGAGTTAAATTTGGTCTGGAACTGGAATATATCACCGAGATATTGGCGGTTCAGCCCATTACGCCGGTTCCGAATACGCCCGCTTATATCAAGGGGGTTATGAACAACAGGGGAACGATTATGCCGGTAGTGGACATGAGGCTGATGCTCAATCATGAACAGACCGAGTATACGGAACGCACCTGCATCATTTCTCTGAATAAGGACAACGTCCATTTGGGCCTGATCGTGGACTCCGTGGAAGACGTCATTTCCTTTCAGCCGGACGACATTCTTGAGCCGCCGAATGCAAACGAGAATGGGAAAAACAAGTATCTGAAAGCGATCGGGAAAAGCGGAAGCGAAGCGATCCAGATCCTTGATATCGTAAAAATTTACGAAACCTGAGTGCGTTTGGTTCGGGGCGGTCCGAAGCTTCCGCTCCAAAGAGGGGTACCGTTTATTGACAATGGAGCTATGGGGGACTATGAAAATCGAACAACAGNNAGGATTTCAGGCGCATCAAGGATTATATGCGGCAAAACTATGGAATCAATTTGGAAAACAAGGCGGTGTTGATCGAGGGTCGCTTATCCAATCTGGTGCTCCGGTCCGGGTTTAAAGATTTTCATTCTTACCTTGATTTTGTCTTTCAGGATAAGACGGGAGAGCAGATTAATCTTCTGGTAAACAAGCTGACGACGAATTATACGTTTTTCATGCGGGAGCCCCAGCATTACAAGTTTCTGAAGGAAACGATCCTGCCGGAATGGAACGGGAAAAAAGGGGCCGGCGAGCTGAAAATCTGGAGCGCGGGCTGTTCCTCCGGAGAGGAGCCGTATACCATTGGCATCACGATCCGGGAGTTTCAGGGCGCGGTGAACCGTTCCTGGGAAGCGAAAATTCTTGCCACGGACATATCGGAGCATGTTTTAGGGCAGGCAAGAAGCGCGGTATATACCGAAAGTCAGGTAAAAAACTTGGATCCGGCCATACTCAAGCGCTATTTTATCCAAACACAGGATGACAAGTATCAGGTTGCGGATCAGATACGCGACATGGTGCGGTTTGAAAAGCTGAACCTGATGAGCGACTTTCGTACCACGCGCCGGAAATTTCATCTGATTTTCTGCAGGAACGTGATGATTTACTTTACCAACGATACGAAACAGGAAATTGCGAATAAGTTTTATGATATGTTGGAACCCGGGGGATATCTTTTTATCGGTCTGAGCGAAACCCTGCACAACGTCAGTTCAAAATTCCGCTTTGTAAAACCCGCCATCTACCAGAAATGACGCTCCGGCGTCTTGATGCGGACGGGAATGGAAAAAATTTTTCATAAAAGGATGGACGCAGGCTCAAAATCATGGTAAGTTACACTCAAGTACAATAAGGGAGTAATGCGCTATGTGGAATAAGCTGTTCGGCGCTACGCATATGATGCAGAAAGGCCTCGATGCGTCGTGGCTCCGAAACGAAGTGATTTCCAACAATATTGCGAATGTGGACACGCCGGGCTTTAAGTCGTCCAAGGTGGAATTTGAAAATGCCTTGGCCTCCGCCGTAGAGGCGGCCGGCGGCACGGAGCTGAAAACAACGAGAACGCGCCATATCCGCACGGGGGCGGAGAAAGCGGTTAATCTGGAACCCGTCGTCACAAAAGACTATCATACCGCCTACAGGGCCGACGGAAACAACGTCGACGTCGAGGCGGAAATGGCGGCGCTTGCGCAAAACAGCCTGCATTATTACACCTTGGTCAGCAAAATCAATTCCGAGTTTCGCAAGCTGAACTTAGCGATTCGAGGCGGGAAATAACCGCCGTCCCTGTTCTTGACTTCTTGCTTCGGAGGGTTAGCTATGGGATTTTACAGCTCAATGGATATCAGCGCTTCCGCTTTGACGGCGCAGCGGCTTCGCATGGACGTGATTGCGGAGAATGTCGCAAATATCGACACGACGAGAACGGAAAACGGAGAGCCGTACCGCAGAAAATATGTGGTGTTGCGGGAAAACCGGAAGTATGACGATTCGTTTTCCGCTTATTTGGACGAAGCGGCCCGTATGGGCGGGGTCAGCGTTTCCGCCATCGGGGAAGACCAGTCCGACTTTCAGCTCAAGTATGACCCCACGCATCCGGACGCCCGCCCGGACGGCTATGTCGAGATGCCGAACGTTGACCTGTCGCAGGAAATGGTCGATATGATCTCCGCGTACCGTTCCTATGAAGCGAACGTGACGGCGTTTAACGCGGCCAAGGATATGGCCCTGAAAGCGCTGGAAATCGGCACCTAGGGGGGACGCCGGTTCCCGTCCGGCGCGCGCACTTTGGGCGGCGGGGCGATGATTGTGCCGCCGCGGTAAGGAGGTTTCCATGAATATTTCATCCCTGTATACGGATGCCGCCGGTCGCCTCCTGGAAGAGTCGAACGGATTTCAGCCGGCCGCCGAGCAAAAAGCGAAGTTTACCGACATTTTAGCCGACGCGCTGAACATGGCGGAGGATACGGAGAAAGACAGCAAAATAACCTCGCTGGAGCTTCTCACCGGAGAAACCGACGATATTGCGAACGTTCTCATCGGGGCGGAAAAAGCCGAAATTGCCCTGAGCCTTACTGTGGAAATCAGAAACAAGGTTGTGGACGCGTATAATGAGATCATGAATATGCAGGTGTGACGGGAGCGTACGCAGAGATTCGGACATGGGCAGACAGCCGGGAAGGACGTTGCTGTGGACAGTGTTTGGCAGAGCTTAGTTACGGTTATCATCCTGCTGGCCGTGATATTTGCGGCGTATTACTTCACCAAGATCCTTGCCGGGAGAGCAATGACCGGCCACAGAAGGACGCAGCAGATTCAAGTGATCGACACCTTTTATCTCTCGAGGGATAAAATCATCCTGCTTGTTACGGTTGCCGAAACCGCGTACCTCATCGGGGTCAGCAATCAGGCGTTTTCCCTGCTCGATTCCTTCGACGCGTCGAAGCTGCCGGCAAAAGATCCGGATACGTCCGGGGGCGTAATGCCCGGCCTCATGAACCGGTTGGGGAAGATGGATTTCAAACAGTGGAGCCGCGCCGGGAAAGGCCGGGGCGGTTTTAGGGATTTTTTCCGGGAAGCGGAAATCAGGAGGGAACAGGAAGAGCTGGACCGCGGCGATCCGCCGTCGTAAGCATATCCTGACAAGGTGCAAACTTCAAACAGAAAGCACGGACGGAAGGGAAATTCTTCCGTCTTTTTCCGTTTTATGCCGGGTGCGGAAAAGTCACAAAAAAAGACAAATTGCAAGAAAAAATTGCTTATATCAGGAGGCTTATGATATAATATCCGCAATGCAATCCGCAATGCGGATATACCCCTGCGGGAGCGCGCGTTAAATCACAGAATGCTATTTTTCCGGTTCGGCGGAAAATGGGAGAGCAATCTTGACGAGGAGAAGGAATCCATATGCGTAAAATGCCCAAGTTTGTCGTAATGATGGCGCTTCTTACCGGTATTCTGCTCCTTGGCGCTCCCGCCGCGTTAGCGGCGCCGGAGGATGTGGTGGACGCGCTGTTTGGGGAAAACGCTCAGACGGTGGACCTCATCATCCTCATGACCCTGCTGACCCTCATCCCGACGCTTCTGATTTGTCTGACGGGATTTACAAGAATCGTCATTGTTCTCTCCTTTACGAGAAATGCCATCGGCATGCAGAATGTTCCTCCCAATCAGGTTCTCATCGGGCTTGCCCTGTTTCTTACGTTTTTTGTGATGCACCCGGTGATTGTGGAAATCGAGGAAACGGCCTATACTCCTTACACGCAGGGCGAGATGTCGCTCCGGGAATTTTCGGAAGCCTCGATGGTGCCGATCCGGGGGTTTATGCTGCGGCAGACCTATAAAACCGACCTTACGTTCTTTGCAAATCTCGACGGAATAGAGAAGGCGGAAGACGCTTCCGATATCCCGAACCGGGTCGTCATACCGGCCTTTCTGACGAGCGAACTGAAAAGAGCGTTTCAGATCGGGTTTTNNATGGGCATGATGATGCTGCCGCCCGCCATGATATCCCTGCCTTTCAAGGTTTTGCTTTTCGTGCTGGTTGACGGCTGGCAGCTTACGCTAGGGACTCTTGTGCAAAGCTTCGGTTAGCGGCTTTGTTCCCGGCGGATACGGTTTGTATGGAGGGATCCCATGATTTCACAAGCGGAAATAGCCACGGTGATGCAGGATGCAATCTTCACGGTGATCGTTACGGCGGCGCCGATGCTCCTTGCGGCTTTGTTCGTGGGGCTGATTGTTTCCATTTTCCAGGCGACCACGCAGATCAATGAACAGACGATAGCCTTTGTGCCGAAAATCCTTGCGATTCTGCTTGCCCTTCTGATTTTCAGCGGCTGGATTATCAATCATCTGTCGGAGTTTACGACGAGGCTCTACCAATCCATCATTACTTATTTGGGATGAGGCTCCCCGGCCAAAGCGGCCGGCGGGAGTGGAGCAGCACGCAGCCCGTCCTCGCGGGCCGGTTCCGGAGGCAGTTATGGAGGAAATCATTTCGGCTTTTGCCTATCATTATGATTATCTGCTGCTGCTTTTCCTGCGGGTAAGCGGTCTGATCCTGCCTTCGCCTATATTCGGGCGCCGGAATCTTCCGAACCGGGTCAAGATCGTGTTCTGCGNNTGATATTGACCTATCTCTTCATGGCGGGAACGCCCATCGTCGGGAACTTAGCGTATGGAACCCTGCCGGAGTATGTGCTGCTTTGTATCAAGGAGCTTATGTTCGGGCTTTCGCTCGGGTTTGTCACAACCATCTTCTTCAACCTCGTCTATTCGGCCGGGCAGATGATCGACATGCAGATCGGGTTCGGAATCGTAAGCGTATATGATATTCAAAACAGCTCGCAGGTGCCGGTGATCGGCAACCTGCTCAATATTCTGCTTCTGATTGTCTTTTTCAGCGTAAACGGTCATTTGAAGTTGGTTTCGATTCTGTACGCCACGGTGGAAAAGGTGCCGGTGGGGCATGTGCAGCTTTCTCCGGATCTGGTTTTGGCGATTCTTGAGGCCTTTTCGCTTTCTTTTGTGTTAGCCGTCATGGTGGCGATGCCGATTATAGCCTCCGGCATGATTTTAGAGGTGGTGATGGGGGTTTTGATCCGTTCGGTTCCGCAAATGAACATGTTCGTCATCGGTATCCCGCTTAAGATCGCCGTGGGCCTTGTCGTGCTGATGGCTTCCATACCGGTTTTCGTCGGGTTCACTGATCAGATTTTCAGCGATATGTTCCGCGCGGTCGGCAGGGTTTTTGACACGATCGGGGTTTTGCCATGAGCGACAGAGGCAGCGGTCAGCGCACGGAAAAAGCGACAAAAAAGAAGAGAGAGAAAGCCCGCAAAGAAGGCCAGGTGCTCAAGAGCACCGAAATCAACACTGCGTTTTCCGTCGTGGCTTTGTTTGCGTTCCTTTATATCCTGTGGGAGTATTTTTCCAGAAGCGCGCGGCAGCTTTTAACCAAATATCTGTCCGGGGGATTTATTTCGGGTTCCTCGGAACAGATAAGCGCTTTGCAGGTAAAGCATCTGTACGCCGGCGCGCTTGTGGACAGCCTGAAAATCGTCATTCCCGTGTTCCTGGTTGCCATGCTTTGCGCCGCCCTGATCCATGTGCTGCAGACCGGATTTCTGTTTACGCCCAAGGCGCTTATGCCGAAATTCAGCAAGATCAATCCCTTGGAGGGAATGAAACGGATTCTCTCAACGCGCTCCCTCGTCGAGATGCTGAAAGCCACGGTCAAAGTCGTTTGCCTTTGCTGGTTGGTGTACGGCGAATACATGGGGCTGCTCGATACGTTTCCTAAAATGATGCTCATGGATATCAGGAAAAGCTTCCCGCAAGTCATGCTCGTTTCCTTCCGGATCGCGATCAAAATGGGAGCCGTCCTGATTGCGATTGCCGCGCTGGATTATTTTTACCAGTGGTGGAGATATGAGAAGGACCTGCGGATGACGAAACAGGAAGTCAAGGATGAATATAAGCAGCAGGAAGGTGATCCGCAGATAAAGGGAAAGATTCGTCAGAAAATGCAGGAAGCCTCCAGACGGCGTATGATGCAGAACCTGCCCCAGGCAGATGTAGTCATTACCAACCCGACCCATTATGCCGTGGCCATTAAATACGACCCGGCGGTAGCAGATGCTCCCATCGTGCTGGCTAAGGGTGAGGATTATATGGCAAAAAAGATTAAAGAGGTGGCAAAGGAACATGACATTGAAATCGTGGAAAACAAGCCTCTTGCCAGGATGCTCTATGCCAATGTGGAAATAGGACAGGTTGTACCGCCGGAGCTGTATCAGGCGGTAGCTGAGGTTTTGGCGTTTGTATATCATTTAAAAGGAAAAGTTTAGTGACAGGAGGTGAGGAACATGAGCGAAAAAATGAAAAGAACGGATGTCATGGTGGCACTTTACGTTCTGGTTGCATTTGTGATGCTGATTGTTCCTATTCCTTCCTGGCTTTTGGATGTTTTTATGGCATTCAATATGGCGATTGCCTTTACCATATTGTTTGTCTGTATGTTTGCGAAGGAGGTATTGGATCTATCCTATTTCCCTACCATCCTCTTATTTACCACCATATTCAGGATTGCTATGAACGTGTCCTCTACCAGGATGATTCTGACCTCGGGATCGGCCGGTAATGTGGTACAGACCTTTGGACAGTTTGTAGGCGGCGGCGATTTGATTGTTGGTGCGATTATCTTTATTATTCTGATCTTAATCCAGTTCTTAGTCATCAATAAAGGTTCAGAGCGTGTGGCAGAGGTAACGGCACGTTTTACTCTGGATGCTATGCCCGGTAAGCAGATGGCTATTGATGCGGATCTGAATACAGGTGCCATCGATGATAAGGAAGCAAAAAGACGGCGAGATAAGATACAGGAAGAATCCAGCTTCTTCGGGTCCATGGATGGTGCCGTAAAATACGTAAAGGGAGATGCTACAGCAGGCCTTCTGCTGACGGCTATCAATATCGTTGGCGGTATTGCCATGGGCATGACCAGGGATGGACTGGATGTATCAGCAGCGTTACAGCAATACGGTATCCTGACCATCGGTGATGGTCTGGTAAGCCAGATTCCTTCTCTTTTGATATCCCTGTCTACCGGTGTCCTGGTTACCAAGGGCAGTAAAGAGGCAGAATTCGGACCCACTATTATCAGGCAGCTTTTTGGCATTCCCAAGGCCATGTACCTGGTGGGTGCGACCCTTGCTTTTCTGGGTGTGGTAACGGATTTGAACACGATTTTGTTTTTGGGAATGGGACTTGCTTTTATCGTAGGCGGCAGGATGATAGCGGGCAATCTGGAGACAGCGGAAATAGAGGCACAGGTCGATTCGGATGAAGCGGCAGCGGAGGAAATCAGGCAGCCGGAGAATGTAAACAGCCTTTTGCAGGTGGATCCTATTGAATTGGAGTTCGGTTATGGTATCATTCCCCTTGCGGATGTGAACCAGGGTGGAGACCTGCTTGACCGTGTGGTTATGATACGAAGGCAGATAGCTTTGGAACTGGGTACTGTGGTGCCAATCATCCGTTTGCGTGATAACATACAGTTGAATCCCAACCAGTACATAATTAAGATCAAAGGCATACAGGTCAGTGAAGGAGAGATACTTTTTGACCACTATATGGCAATGAATCCCGGATATGTGGAGGAAGAGATTACGGGCATTCCGACCTTTGAACCATCCTTCCACCTTCCTGCCATCTGGATTACGGAGGGGCAGCGGGAACGTGCGGAGAGCCTGGGCTATACGGTGGTTGATCCGCCCTCTATCATTGCAACGCATTTGACAGAAATTATCAGACAGTACATTTCGGAATTGCTTACCAGGCAGGATGTGCAGAATCTGGTCAACAACTTAAAGGAAACCAATCCTTCTCTGGTAGAGGAACTGATTCCGAAGCAATTGGGGCTTGGTGAAGTACAGAAGGTACTGCAGAATCTGTTAAAGGAGGGTATTTCCATCAGAGATCTGCTGACTATTTTTGAGACGCTGGCAGATTATGCACCCACTACGAGAGATACGGATATCCTGACAGAATATGTGCGCCAGAGCCTGAAGCGTGCTATTTCCAGTAAATATTTCCCGCCCCATGAGACGACCAATGTGATTACGCTGGATCCCAAGGTGGAACAGGAGATCATGAACAGCGTGAAACAGACGGAACAGGGAGCTTATCTGAACCTGGATCCGGAAAAGACCAAGAAAATCATGGCTTCGGTGGGAAATGAAGTGCAGAAGCTGGAAAATCTGGGAAAGAACCCGATTATAATAACTTCCCCCATTGTCAGAATGTACTTTAAACGCCTGACGGAAGATTACTATAAAGATTTGATTGTGGTTTCCTACAATGAGATTGAATCCAATGTAGAACTGCAGTCCGTAGGGATGGTGACAGCATAATGATAATCAAGAAATTTCAAGGAAAAACAGAAGCGGAAGCTACAGAGTCGGCCAAAAAAGAGCTGGGCGACGGCATTGTTATCATGAATGTGAAGAACGTAAAGCAAAAGGGCCTTTTTGCCATGTTCAGGCATTCCTTGGTGGAGGTAACGGTTGCTTTGGAGGAGGAAGCTGAGCGATTTAAGCCGGCCAGAAAGGAACCGGCACCGGAGCCTGCCGGAAACTACCGTAAAAACGCTACAGAAATCGGGGCTATCGAGGAAAAGCTGGACAGCCTGCAGACACTTTTGACCAAGCAGCTTTCCAAACCGGAGGAAAAGCCTGCTCCCCCTGTTACAGAGCCTGTAAAAGAGAAGGCGGAAGTAAAGGAACCGGAGGAGGAAAAGGATGGAGAGCTTGTCAGATTCATGAAGCTTCTTTACAACATCATGCTGGAAAATGAAATAGACGAGAAATATGTCAATCAGTTGATGGACGAAATCGAGAAGGTGCACAAGCCCAATATGCCGTTTGATTATGCCCTGGCCAACACTTATCAGAAGATGATTTTAAAATTCGGTCCGGCTGCGGAAATCACACCGGCAGAGAAGGGACCTAAGGTGATTTTCTTTGTGGGACCCACCGGCGTGGGAAAGACGACTACCATCGCAAAGATTGCTTCCAAGTTCAGTGTGGAGGAAAAAAAGAAGGTGGTACTTCTGACGACGGATACTTATCGTATTGCGGCAGCGGAACAACTGCGAACCTATGCCAGTATTTTAGAGGTGCCTTTCCGCGTGATTTATACGATTGAGGAGTTGGAGAACGCACTTCGTGATTTCAGGGAATATGATTATATCTTTGTGGATACAGCGGGACATTCCCAACAGAATATGGCACAGAAGGAGGCTACCAGCGCATTTGTGCATTGTGTGGACGGCCTGGCAGAAAAGGATATTTTCCTGGTTTTAAGTGCCACCACGAAATATCGGGATTTACTTAGCATTGCGGACAGCTATAAGGAGATGGGCGATTATAAGCTGATTTTTACGAAATTGGATGAAACGACGGCAGTCGGTAATCTGCTGAATCTGAAGCTCTATACAGGGGCCAGCCTGTCCTATGTTACCTGCGGTCAGAATGTGCCGGACGATATTGAAAAATTCAATCCCCAGAAGACCGTAAAACAATTACTTGGAGGAAAACGGGAGGAAGGATATGGACCAGGCAGAACAGCTACGTAACATCATAAAAGCGAGCAATGTAAAACGTCCTATGGCAAGGGTGCTCACGGTGACCAGCGGCAAGGGCGGAGCGGGGAAGTCCAACACGGCAATCAACCTTGCTATCCAGTTCCGCAAGCTGGGGCAGAGGGTAATCATTCTGGATGCTGATTTTGGTCTTGCCAATATTGAGGTGATGTTTGGCGCCGTGCCGAAATACAATTTGGTNNTCTTGCCAATATTGAAATCATGTTCGGGGCAGTTCCCAAGCATAACCTGTGCGATTTAATCTATCAGGGAAAGAACATCAAGGAGATTATTACCTGGGGGCCTATGGATGTAGGATTTATTTCCGGCGGTTCCGGTATCGTGGGAATGTCTAATTTAAGCAGGGACTATCTGGTATATATTATCCAGAACCTGGCAGAATTGGATGCAATCGCGGATATCATCATTGTGGATACCGGGGCGGGCATTTCAGATGCAGTTCTGGAGTTTCTGGTAGCCAGTGGAGAAATACTGCTTGTGACGACACCGGAACCCACTTCCATTACGGATTCCTACTCGCTGTTAAAGGCGTTAAGCAGGCATCCGCGGTTTTCAAAAGAAAGCTCGCAGGTAAAGATGATAGCCAACAGGGTGGAAAGAGTAGAGGAAGGGCAGGTTTTGTTCAACAAGCTGAATGCAGTGGTGTCCAGGTACTTAAAGCTGCCATTTTCCTATCTGGGTGCGGTACCTCAGGACAATCAGCTGGCAAAAGCGGTTATGCAGCAGGTACCGGTTTCGCTGCAGAACCCGGCGGCAAAATCCAGCATTGCATATGAAGCGATTGCAGCAACACTGATGAATCGGGAAATGACTGTCAGAAAGCGTGGAATGGCAGCATTTTTCTCACATATTGTAAACGGAAAAAAGATGGGGTAGGAGGTAGACATGCTTTCAGATATTATTGTACCCGGCTGTAAGATTGAATTGCAGCCTGTAAAAAGGATAAATGGAGACGAAGCATCAAAAAAAAGTATATTACAGTCAGGTTTATGATATTCTTTCTGAAGACCGGATGGAGATTACCATGCCGATGGAACAGACGAAACTGATACTCTTGCCGGTGGATGGGGAATTTGATGCCGTTTTTTATGCTTCTCATTTGTATCAGTGCTTTTTACGGATTATAGACAGATATAAGAGAAATAACGTTTACATACTGGTGGTGGAGATGACCAGTAACCTGCGTAAATACCAGCGCAGGGAATATTACCNNATTACCGCTTCAGTTGTGCACTGGAAATGTGCGCAAGACCTCTTGTGGAGGAGGAGGTGAAGGCTGTGGAGCAGAAAGAGGCTTACTTCCTGACTCCCGGTCTGCCGTTAAAGCGAAGCGTCATCGTGGATATCAGCGGTGGGGGATTACGGTTTATGAGCAATCAGCGCTATGAGCCGGAAAGCCTGATTTACTGTACCTATCATCTTTTGGTCGGTGGTAAGAATAAAGAGTATGAAATAGTCGGAAAAATACTCAGTGTGAAGGAACTGGAAAATAAAAAGGGAACCTTTGAACACCGGGTACAGTATGTGAATCTGGATGTGGATGACAGAGAAGAGATTATTAAGTACATTTTTGAAGAAGAGAGGAAGAACCGCCATCGCGAAAGGGGTTAAAGGATAGAATGAAAAAAATATTGCTTGTTGATGACTCTGCACTTATGAGAAGAGTCTTGTGTGATATAATCAACAGTGATGAGAGATTCCATGTGGAAGATCGTGCTACGAATGGATTGGAAGCGCTGGATTTACTCAGCCGGAAGACCTACGATGCAGTGGTCCTGGATGTGAATATGCCCAAGATGAACGGGCTGGAACTGTTAAAGGAAATGCAGAAGTTCAAGATTTCGGCAAGAGTGATGATGGCAAGCACTGCCACCAGAGAAGGTGCCAAAATTACTTTGGAAGCTCTGGAACTGGGGGCCTTGGATTTTATCCATAAGCCGGACAGCGCCAGCGACTGCCGTGGAGAAGAGTTTAAAAAGCGTCTGCTTGAGATTCTTGCGGTAGTGGCAGATTCCAGACCGCCTGTTCCCGTGTCTTCTGTGAAAAAGCAGGAAGAGCGAGAGGCTGTAAAGAAGGTGACCACTTTCGTGCAGAAGCATGCAGCACAGGTGGTTGGCAGGAAAATCGTAGCAATTGCCAGCTCTACGGGTGGACCGAAGGCATTGCAGTCAGTAATCCCTTTTATTCCGCAGGGGATACAGGCCCCGGTATTAGTCGTGCAGCATATGCCTAAGGGTTTTACCGCATCCCTGGCCGAACGCCTCAATTCTTTGAGTGAAGTAGAGGTGCATGAGGCAGCAGAAGGAGATGTGCTGGAGAACGGGCATGTATATCTTGCCATGGGTGGCAAGCATATGAATGTGGTGATGAATACAGCCGGAAAGCATTGCATTCATTATTCGGACGAGCCTGCCAGAGAGGGTGTAAAGCCATGCGCCAATTATATGTATGAATCACTTGAGGGCAGCCGTTTCGACGAAGTGGTCTGTGTGGTGATGACAGGCATGGACGCTGATGGAACACAAGGAGTCTTACATCTGAAAGAAAAAAAGAAGATACACGTAATCGCACAGGAGCAGAGTACCTGCGCTGTGTATGGAATGCCTAAAAGCGTTGTCGCTGCCGGGCTTTCCGACCAAATTGTACCACTGGAACAAATCGCACAGGAGATAATTTTAAATGTGGGGGTAAAGTGAAATGGACGTAAGCCAATACCTGGAAATCTTTCTTGATGAAACAACAGAACATTTGCAGAACCTGAATACGCAGANNCAGATACTGGAACTGGAGCAGGATCCGGAAAACATGGATACTATTAATGAAATCTTCCGTGCTGCCCATTCTTTGAAGGGAATGGCGGGCACCATGGGTTATAAGCGTATGCAGAATCTGACTCATGACATGGAAAATGTTTTTTCTGAGGTGCGTGGTGGCAACATAAAGGTGAAAGCCAATATGATTGACATTCTTTTTCAGTGCCTGGATGCATTGGAAGAATACACTACCAATATCAGAGAGTCCGGTGATGAAGGGACCAANNCGATTAAGATGTTGAATGATGTGCTGAACAATAAGGGCGGAAGCGAAGAAAAGCCGGCAGAAAATGCAGCGACTGAAGCTTCCGGACAGCCTGAGAGCACCGGTACAAACGGTGAAAAGAAGTGGCTGGACATCAAGCTGGATGGCACGGATAAGATGGTAATCGAAGAGGCACAGAAGCAGGGGAAAAAAGTATACGGTGTTACCG
Organism: Clostridiales bacterium UBA1446; assembly: GCA_002329245.1. Taxonomy (GTDB): domain Bacteria; phylum Bacillota; class Clostridia; order Oscillospirales; family Oscillospiraceae; genus UBA1446. The sequence goes on along the minus strand of DCTG01000195.1, from coordinate 7,755 downwards.
TTAAGATACAGGAAACCTGTCTGTTAAAAGCCGCCAGGGCATTCCTGGTATTCAAGGCTATTGAAGAACTGGGTGAGATTATTATTTCCAATCCTTCTGCACAGGATATTGAAGATGAGCGTTTTGAACTTGACTTCTCCCTTATCATCATTACAGAGGCTGAGGTAGACAAGGTGATTGCCGCAGTCAGCAATGTTTCCGAAATTGAAAACGTTCTGGCAGAGAGCATCGACCTTTCCAAGATGCAGCTTGATGAGGAAAGCAAGGAAGCAGCAGAGCATGCAGAAAATATGCATAAGGATGAGCCTCAAATGGCAGAAACTACGGCTGTTTCTGCAGAGCNNGCGGCTGCTGAGAAGAAGCAGACTGCAGCAAAGCCCGGTTCAGGCAAGCCGGTAGTGAACCGCACCGTACGTGTGGATATCGAAAAGCTGGATGTACTGATGAATCTGGTGAGTGAGCTGATTATTGCAAAGAATTCCCTGGTGGCAGCTTCAGCTGCCGGTGCAGCACAGGGCAGTGTTGCAGCGCAGAGCGGTGTGAATGAGCAGATTGAATATCTGGAAAGCGTGACTACCAACCTGCATGAGTCCGTTATGAAGGTACGAATGGTGCCCATTGAAAGCGTTGTCAATAAATTCCCTCGTATGATCAGGGATTTATCCAAGAAATTGGATAAAAAGATGGAGTTGTATATGTCCGGTGAAGAAACCGAGCTGGACCGCACCGTGGTAGATGAAATCGGAGATCCTCTGATGCATCTGCTGAGAAATGCGGCAGATCATGGCTTGGAATCGGCAGAGGTACGTGCTCAGAGAGGTAAGCCTGCAGTAGGTTCTATACGTCTGGATGCTTATCAGGATGGCAACAATGTTGTAATTGAAGTAGGGGATGACGGTAACGGTATTGATACGGAAGCTGTTAAGAAAAAAGCAATAGATCGTGGCACAATAACGGCAGAGCAGGCAGCAGGCATGTCTGAAAAGGAAATCATCGATCTTCTTTTCCTGCCCAGCTTCTCCACTTCAGAGAAGGTTACGGATGTATCCGGCAGAGGTGTGGGACTGGATGTAGTAAAGAGTAAGATTGAGGCTTTAAGCGGTGAGGTTGAGGTAAAGAGTAAATTCGGGGAAGGCAGTACCTGGATTATCAGACTTCCGCTNNCCAGGCACTCATGGTTGTAATCGGCGGGGAGAAGTATGCAATTTCCCTTGGCTCCATTCAGACCATTGAGGATATTTCACCGGATGAGATTAAGCTGGTACAGAACAAAGAGGTTATTCATTTAAGAGGCAGTGTTATCCCGCTCATCAGGCTGGATAAGGAGCTGGATGTGGTGAGCACTAAGAGCCCGGAGGAAAATATGATTGTCATCATCGCCAAGAAGGGTGATAAGACAGCAGGACTTGTTGTTGATGAACTGATCGGACAGCAGGAAATCGTTATCAAGTCCATGGGCAAATATATTGACAATAAGTGTAAGTTGATCAGCGGCGCAACCATTTTGGGTGACGGCGAAGTTGCCCTGATTCTGGATGCCAATGCATTGATTTAGTGTGGGAGGAAAGACAGGATGGAAGAATTAAAAGTTGCAGGTGAAACAACACAGTATATTGTCGTCAGACTTGGGCAGGAACAGTATGGTATAGATATTCAGTATATCGATAACATCGTGAGGATGCAGCACATTACGAGAGTGCCGAAGATGGAATCCTATTTGAGAGGCGTTATCAATCTGCGTGGAGAAGTGATACCTATTATGAGTCTCCGCTTAAAAATGGACTTGCCGGCAGATGAAGAGACAAAGGCTACCAGAATCATCATCGTAAAGCTGGAACAGTATGGCACGCTGGGACTGATTGTGGATGAGGTCAAGGAAGTAGTGACGTTAGAAACTTCCCAGATAGAAAAGATTGCGCGTGATAAGGATGAGAAGAAAAACTTTATTCTCGGTGTCGGCAAATATGAAGGTGGTCTGATTTCCCTGCTTGACTTAAACATCGTAGTACAGGAAAAATAACGGAAAAGTACCTGAAGGAGAATTTTAGCATATGGCTGAAATGAGTTTGGAAAAAGTAACACAGGATTATTTTGATGTGTTAAAAGAAATCGGCAACATCGGTGCGGGCAATGCCATGACGGCATTGTCCCAGATGTTGAATTGCAAGGTAGATATGCAGGTGCCACAGGTCAGGCTGCTGGAGTTTAAAGAGGTAGGAGCCATGATGGGTGGTGAGGAGCAGCTGATGATTGGTGTCTACCTTGCCGTAGAAGGTGATATCACCGGCAGCATTATGTTTTTGGTAAAGCAGGAGAGTGCAAAACACCTGGTAAACAAGCTGATGATGGGGATGGGCAGTGAGGGTCCCGATTTTAATGAGATGGAGCTGTCTGCCATGAGGGAAGTCAGCAATATCATTACCGGTGCTTATTTGAATTCACTTTCCATGCTGACTAATTTGAAGATATATCCGTCACCGCCGGAACTGACTGTGGATATGGCAGGGGCCATTTTGAGCGTGCCAGCAATCGAGTTCGGGACCATCGGAGATAAGATTCTTCTGATACAGTCCCAGTTTTATGATGAAGTGGAAATAGACGGTTATTTTATCCTGATTCCGGATTTGGAATCCTATGAAAAGATATTATCTTCTCTTGGAGTGATGTAGGATGATATTCAAATTAGGTAAAACTGAGGTAAGATACTTATGAGCGAAATTATAAAGGTAGGAATGGCGGATTTGAAGGTCTGCACCAGCCCGGACGGAGTGACTACCTTAGGGCTTGGGTCCTGCGTGGGAATCGCAATCCGTGATCCGGTTACTAAAATCGGCGGGCTTGCGCATATCATGCTGCCGGACAGCACAGCAATCCGTGGGGGTGAAAGTAATATACCTAAATTTGCAGATACAGGTATTGTGGAACTGGTCAGGCAGATGGAAGCATTGGGGGCAAAGAGGAGCCGGATGACAGCCAAGCTGGCAGGAGGCGCCATGATGTTTGCTTTCCAGAATAAATCGGATCTGGTGCGTGTCGGGGATAGAAATGTGGAGGCATCTAAGAAGGTTCTGGCTAAGCTGCAGATACCGATATTGGCCGAGGATACAGGTGAAACCTATGGAAGGACAGTTATTTTTTATCCCGAGACGGGAGATTATGTGATAAGAGCGGTGGGCAAGCCCGAAAAAGTGATATAGAAATAAAAGAGGAAACTATATGANNGGTTACCAGTATCATTACATTTGTGAAGCATTATACAATCCTTCAGAAGCTGATAGCTCTGTTGGTTGTCTTAGTCATTTTCTATGTGCTTGGCAGTGCTTTGAAATGGGCTCTGGATACTTTTGAGGCGCAAAATGCAAAAGCTGCACTGGATGAGGGAGAGGTCATAGAAAAAGAGCAGCCGGAGCAAAAATCGGATTCAGAGGAAAAGCAATAAGGTTGTTTTAGGGTAATTTGCGAAAAGCAGAATGGTGTAATTTGGAGGGTGCTATGGATGAAGCTGGCAAAAAGAAGCTTTGGGATGAATATAACCGGAATAAGCTTCCTGAAATCAGAGAAAAAATCATATTGGAATATGCACCTCTTGTAAAGCTGGTTGCGGGACGTCTGAGTATGTATCTTGGATATAATGTGGAATATGAAGACCTGGTAAGCTATGGTATTTTTGGACTGATAGATGCAATTGATAAATTTGACAGCATGAAGGAAGTCAAATTTGAGACCTATGCCAGCCTGCGTATACGTGGAGCCATACTGGATCAAATCCGCAAAATGGATTGGATTCCCAGGACAATCAGACAGAAACAGAAAAAGATTGAAGCAGTGATGAAGGAGGTTGAACTGACCAAAGGCAGGGCTGCTACAGACGAAGAAATTGCTGCGGGCTTAGGCATTACAGACGAAGAATATCTGGATTGGCAATCCCAGATGAAGATTACCAATGTAGTTTCCCTGAATGAATATATGGAGCAGGGCAGCGAAGTGCCGATGGAAGGCAACCGGCATACTACTGCAAGATTTGAAAGCCCGGAGGAAAATATCGAGAAAGAAGAGTTAAAGCAGGTTTTGGAACAGACGCTTGCTCTTCTTACGGAAAAAGAACGAAAAGTAATTCTTTTATATTATTATGAAGATCTCACATTAAAGGAAATCAGCAATGTATTGGAGGTTTCCGAATCACGTGTTTCACAGCTTCACACAAGAGCACTTCAGAAAATGAAGGAAAAAATGGGAAGCTATATGGGAATTCTTACTGACAGGTAACGGCAAAAACAAGACGCGGAGGAAATTATGGGAAATGGATATTTTAGGCTGGTTAGTATGGACGGGGGATTTGGGCTGGAGATAAAAGCACCGTCCGGTAATGGTGAGCAGGTCAGAATAGGAGAAGTCACAGACTACCTTATGCAACGTAATGTAGCCTGTGACCTTTCTGCGTTAAAAACTGCCATTAGTCAGGGCAAGGATACAGTGCTTCCGTTAGGAAAAGGAGAATGCCCTGTGGAAGCGATGACTTATCAGCTGTCAATTAACGAGGACAGTATGCGGGCTACG
>DCTG01000195.1:0-3176 GCA_002329245.1 Clostridiales bacterium UBA1446 | reverse complement strand
ATACGGTTTGGTGTCATGGAAGAACGCATCAGAGAGGCTTTTGAAAAGGAAGAATATTGTACAGATATTATTGTAGCAGAGGGGAAGCCGGCGAGACAGGGTACCGATGCCTCTATAGAATATTTTTTTAATACAGATTTAAAGGCAAGACCTACCGTCATGGAAGACGGCAGTGTGGATTTCTTCCACCTGAATACGATTAATCATTGTGAGATAGGAGATGTTCTTGCCAGGCTGATTCCGGCAGATCCCGGAGAAGATGGCATGAATATTCAGGGAACCCGGATAAAGCCCAGAAATGTGAAAAATGCTGCACTAAAATTTGGAAATAACATTGAACTTTCAGAGGATAAAACAGTTCTTACCTCAAAGGTGAACGGGCATGTCACCCTGGTGGAAGATAGGGTATTCGTATCCGATGTATTGCAACTGGAAAATGTGGATATCTCAACCGGAAATATTGAATATGTGGGCAGCGTTGAGATAAAGGGAAATGTGCAATCCAATTTTTCCGTAAAGGCGGGGGGCAATATCATTGTGAACGGCTTGGTAGAGGGNNTGGCATGAGCAAAGGAGAACTGAAGGCAGAAGGAAATATTGTTGCAAAATTTCTGGAAAGCACGAAGGCCAGTGCAGGTGGGTATATTACGGCAGAATCCATCTTACATAGTACGGTTATGGCCGGCGGAGATATTACGGTGGATGGCCGGAAAGGATTTATTTCAGGCGGCAGAGTATGTGCAACGAATCTGATTCAGGTAAAAACCTTAGGATCCCCGATGGGGACTTCTACAGTGATTGAAGTGGGGGCTGATCCGGTCGTAAAGATCAGATTTCAGCAGATGCAAAAAGAGGTTGCCGAGTTGAACAAGGTGATTAAAAGTCTGGAACCCATTATTGCCAGTTATGTGCAGAAGCGCAAGCAGGGTGTGCAGCTGTCTCAGGAACAGTTGAAATATCTGACTTCAATATTGAAACTGCGGGAACAGAAAATGCCGGAACTTGAAAAGGCAACCAAGGAGATGGAGACCCTGCAGGAAGTGATTGAACAGCAGTCTCAGGCGCAGGTTGTTGTGAAAGGTGAGGTGTTCCCCGGTGTCAAGATAGCAATAGGGGATGTGTCCATGGTGGTGCAGAGCAGCATGAAATACTGCAAATTCATAAAGTTGCGCGGAGATGTTAAAATGGTTGGTATTTAGAAGCCTGAGAGGAGAGTCGGTATGGCACTGGGAGCAATTGAGCTGGGAACGATAGCCAGGTCGCAGGATTATACGGCAATCAAGCAGAATGAAGATAATAAGGGAGTTACACAGCAGAACAGTCTGGTTCAGAATATGCAGCGGGAAGTGGAGCAGAAAAACCGACAGGTGAGGAAAAGCGATGAAGCCGACTGGCAGCAAAAAAAGTTCGATGCAAAAGAAAAAGGAAATGGCAGCTATGACGGCAACGGGGGAAGCGAAAGAAAGAAAAAGCAGGAACCGGACGGAAAAGTGCTGCTTAAAGGAAGAAGCAGTTTTGATATAAAAATCTGAGGAAACCGGTTGAAAAGTGAGGTTAGTATAAATGGGTGCGTTGGAAATAGTCCTTCTGGTTGTTGGAGGTGTTATCTTTGTAGTAAGTTTCCTGATCCCTTCAGGAAAAGAGGCAGATAGGGAAACCAGGGAACTGGTCAAAGATGAAGTGAAGAAAATGGTGTCCGGGGAAGTGAATGGTGTAAAGAGCAGAATTGAAGACATCACAGACGAGACTGTCAATTATGCAATTGAGAAGGCAGAAAGATCGTTGGAACGCATTTCCAATGAGAAAATAATGGCCGTAAGCGAATATTCTGATACTGTTTTGGAGGACATCAATAAGAACCATAAGGAAGTCATGTTTTTGTACGACATGCTCAATGATAAGCATCAAAACATTAAGTCCACTGTCAGTCAGGTTGAAAAGACTGTTAAGGAAGTTGAGAAGACAGCGAAGAAAGCTGTAAAAGAGGCAGAAAATGTGAAAGAAGCAGAAGACACAAAGGAAAGGGAGAGGACTGCCCAGGTGGCTTCGGATTTTAAGGTGTTGACACCTAAAAAGGTTGCAGAGGATGTACCGGTGAAGAAGGTGATTAAGAGCGTGGCAGCGGAAACTCCGGAACTGGATATCAGCTTTATGCAGGATGGTCGTAAGAACGGCAACAATAACGAACGGATTTTGCAAATGCATAATGATGGTAAATCCAATGTGGCGATTGCTAAGGAATTGGGGCTGGGAGTTGGAGAAGTAAAGCTGGTCATTGATTTATTTGAAGGGATGTAAGGGGTACTATGAAGCTAAAATATTATCTGCGGGGACTGGGTATCGGTATCCTGGTAACCGCTATTATAATGGGAATTGCAGCCGGTAAAAAAGAGAAGATGACAGATGAAGAAATAAAGGCAAGAGCACGCGAACTGGGGATGGTGGAGAGTATGGTGCTTTCCGACATTGCTACGACACCGCCTGTGGAAAATACGGAGCCGGAGGAAACACCGGAACCGACAGTCGCTCCGGTACTCGAAGAAACTCCTCAATCGACTGAAAACCAGACAGTGACAGATACTCCGGAACCGGAAACAACACCGGAGCAGGTAATCACACCGGAACCGGAAACAACACCGGAGCAGGTAATCGCACCGGAGCCGGAAATAACACCGGAGCCGGAGGAAATAGCGAGTGTTACGATTACCATAAAATCTGGGCAAAGCTCCGTAGCCGTCAGTAAGCTGTTAGCAGAGGCCGGGTTGGTGGAAAGTGCTTCAGAATTTGATAAGTACCTTTGTTCCAACGGTTACGATAAAAAAATCCGGACAGGAACTTATGAGATTCCTACAGGTGCGGATGAGGAAGAGATTGCCCGGATAATTACGGGTGGTTCCGTAGAAAATTAGTAAAAACCCCTTGCAAGGGGGTTTTTCTTATGTTATAATCTGAATGTTGTGACTATAAAACACGTATTCTCATTTGATGTAGGTGTCCAAACGGAAACGTTGATTTGGATGAGCATCAGAGCTAACCGGGTTTTAACGCAGACCCGGCAGAAAAGGGATACGGATGACGGCACCGGAAAGGGCCGATTAACCAAATGGAGGTAAAGACATGAGCGTTATTTCAATGAAGCAGTTATTAGAAGCAGGTGTTCATTTCGGACATCAGAC
>DCTG01000119.1 GCA_002329245.1 Clostridiales bacterium UBA1446 | reverse complement strand
CCCTCGAAGAATTCGATGGTCTTGGAATCAGGCTTCAGCTGAACCATCGCCTTCTTCCAGTGCTTGCGGCGGCCTTCCGGCCTGTTGCCCATGCGCTTGCGCTTTCCCTGCATGTTCAGGGTGTTTACAAAGGCCACTTTCACGCCGAAAATCTCTTCCACGGCCTTTTTGATCTGAATTTTGTTCGCCGACGGATCCACTTCGAACACGTACTTCTTCTCCTGCGCGCCTTCCATGGACTGTTCGGTGATGATCGGACGCTTAATGATATCGTAAGCAGTCATGCGAACACCTCCTCAATGACGGCAAGGGCAGCCTTGTCCACGACGAAGCGCCCGCTGTTTAAAATGTCATATGTGCTGAGGATTGTCGCCGTGGTCGTCATGACGCCGGGAATGTTCCTCGCGCTTTTCACCACGTTGGGCCTTACTTCCGGGGTCACCACCATGGTCTTTCCGACGGCGCCGACGGCTTTCAGAAACGCGGCGAACTCCTTTGTTTTGATCTGGCTCATGTCCAAGTTGTCCACAACGATGATTTCGCCCGCGGACGCCTTTGCGGACAGAGCGCTCCTGAGCGCAAGACGGCGCTCCTTCTTGTTGATGCTGTAGCTGTAATCGCGCGGCTTGGGCGCAAACACGATGCCGCCGTGCGTAAACTGGGGCGCTCTGGAGGAACCCTGGCGGGCCCGACCCGTCCCCTTCTGGCGATAGGGCTTGATGCCGCCGCCGGAAACCTCGGCCCGGGTCAGCGCGCTTTGCGTGCCCTGCCTGCGGTTTGCCAGATGATTTTTCACCGCCGCATGCATCACGGTTTTGTTGGGCTCAATCCCAAATACGGCTTCGCTCAGCTCGATTTCTCCGACCTGGGCGCCCGCCATATTGTAAACGGTTGCTTTGGGCATGTCGATTCTCTCCTTCCGCTTAGGCGTTCTTGACTGAGCTGCGAAGGACGATCAGGCCGCCTTTGGGCCCGGGGACCGCGCCGCGCACTGCAATCAAATTGATATCCGGATCAACCTTAACCACGTCCAGGTTCAATACCGTAACCTGTTCGGCGCCCATATGGCCGGCCCCGATTTTTCCGGGAAGAATCCGGGAGGGGTCGCTGTTGGCGCTCATGGAACCGGCATGCCTGTGAACGGGGCCGCCGCCGTGTGTGGTGGGGGTGCGCTGCGCGTTCCAGCGCTTGATGACGCCGGCATATCCCTTGCCTCGGCTGATACCGATTGCGTCCACGCGATCCCCTTCCGCAAACACGTCCGCTTTAATCACGTCGCCGACGTTCAGCGCGGCGGCGTTACCGAGCTTAACTTCCCGCAAATGCTTTTTTCTTGCGTCGCCGGCCTTTTTCAGATGACCGAGCTCCGGCTTCGTCAGTTTCCGTTCCGGGACATCCTCAAATCCCAGCTGGACGGCCTCGTATCCGTCCTTCTCCATGGTTTTTTTCTGCAGCACCGTGCAGGGGCCAGCCTCGATCACGGTGACCGGGATCACTTTTCCGTCGGCGTCAAAAATCTGGGTCATGCCCACTTTCTTGCCGAGGATGGCCTTCTCCACCTTCTCCATGTATGTTCCTCCTTATCGCGCCGTTGTTCCGGCGCAGGTTATTGGTTGACGCCCGTTTCCGGCGCCAACATGACCCGCCCGCCCCGCAAGACGACGGGCAAAGGCTTCTTCTTGCTTACAGCTTGATTTCGATTTCCACACCGGCCGGCAGCTCAAGGGTGGTAAGCGCTTCGATGGTCTTGGCCGACGGCTTCAAAATGTCGATAAGCCGCTTGTGTGTGCGGCGCTCGAACTGCTCACGGCTGTCTTTGTACTTGTGCACCGCGCGCAGGATTGTGACGACTTCCCGCTTGGTGGGAAGGGGAATCGGTCCCGATACGCTGGCGCCGGTTCTCTTTGCGGTCTCGACGATCTTTTCCGCGCTGGCATCGATGAGCTGATGGTCATATGCCTTGAGCCGGATCCGAATCATTTCTTTCTGGGGTGCCATAACAGTTCCTCCTCATTGACGTACAAAGTGAATTCCGAATTCGCTTTATACGGCGAGAAAATTCTGTACGCTATGCCGTGCGTATCATTCCGCTTCGAAAAGAGAGCCGGCACAAAGTCCGGCCGATCTGCTTTCAGACGCGGCGATCTACGCCACCTACAGATTCTCTCAGCCGCCCGATTTCCGGACATACTCCGCGAAAGTTACCGGCAAAAGGCCGCAATCTCCCGCATCATCGCATTTCACGCCTCTATAGACGCTCGATAATGATATAATACAATGCGCCCCGTGTCAAGAGAAATCTGATTCATTTACAATATTTTTTCTTTGCCGGGGCATAACGCTTCCTTACCGCTTCCCGCGACGGTAAAATTCCCGGATTTTCTCAAGCTGCTCTTCCGTCAGGCAGCGTTTCGGCACCATGTCGCTGTTGCGCTTGGTGGAATACAGAAGCAGAAGATCTCTCGTCTCTTTCACCTTTGCCGCGTCGAACCATCTGCATCCGCCCTTGACTTCCCCCATCTGCATGGTCCATCCGATCGCGTCGAAGGTATATTCCATTTCCATCTGCGCGATCGGATAGCGCTTGTAATCGCGCCGGTTGACATATTCCGACCCCAAAGGCAGGAATATCACGACAACCACAGGGACTAAAACCGCCAGCGGGCGTATCTGCCCGATTGATCCCGTGTAGATGATTGCAAAAAACACGGACAGGAGGGAAAACGGAATATAGGTCCGCAAAAAAACAATCCGGTTGGCCTCCGCGTACTCCCCCACGGTAATATTATCTACCTTTACTTTGATTTTCTCCATTGATATCCCCCGTTTGTTCTGAAAAGAAAGCCTGTCTTCAATACGCCACGCCCCAGACGACCATATGCTTGGCCGGACGGCCGCAGCAGGGACAGGTGTCCCCCAAATACTCCTGCGCAAAGGGAATGCAGCGCGACGAAACGCCCGCCTCCTCCTTCATCCGGTTTTCACAGGCTACGTCCCCGCACCACATCGTCTTGATAAACCCGCCGCGCGAGGCAACGAGGAGTTTTACCTCCGCGAGGTCGCGGGCGGCAAACGTGTTCTCCTCTAAGTTCCGCTTCGCCTTTCTGAAGAGGTTCTCCTGAATTTCGTCAAGCAGCTTGAAGCAGCTTTGTTCCAGCCCCTCAAGCGGAGCCGGAACCTTCTCGCCGCTGTCGCGCCTGGCCAAAAGGCACCGCCCCTGTTCGAGGTCCTTCGGGCCGATTTCCAGACGCAGGGGAATTCCCTTCATCTCATATTCGGCAAATTTCCAGCCCGGGCTGTTTTCGGAACGGTCGATCTTGACCCGGATGCCGGCGGCTTTCAGCCTGCCGGCAATCGCATCCGCCGCCTCCAATACGCCGGGCTTGTGCTGCGCCACGGGAATCACAACGACCTGCACCGGCGCGATTTTCGGCGGAAGCACCAGCCCGGAATTGTCGCCGTGCGTCATGATGATGCCGCCGATCGTCCGGGTGGAAAAGCCCCAGGAGGTCTGATGGGGAAAACGCTGCTTGTTTTCCTTGTCCGTGTAGCTGATTTCGAAGGCGCGCGCGAAGCCGTCCCCGAAATAGTGCGAGGTTCCGCTCTGCAGCGCTTTTTTATCGTGCATCATGCATTCGATTGTATAGGTGTCCTCCGCGCCCGCGAACTTTTCCTTTTCCGTCTTCTTTCCGCGTACCACCGGCATCGCCAGGTAGTTTTCGCAGCAGTCGGCGTATACTTCAAGCATCCGCTTCGTCTCTTCCACGGCTTCCTCCGCCGTCGCGTGCAGCGTATGTCCCTCCTGCCATAAAAACTCCCTGTGGCGGAGGAAGGGACGCGTCGTCTTTTCCCAGCGGAGCACGGAGCACCACTGGTTATATAGAAGGGGAAGATCCCGCCAGGAGTGGACAATATGGCTCCAATGCTCGCAGAAGAGCGTCTCGGAGGTCGGGCGGACGCAAAGCCGCTCGGGCAGCTCCTCGCTTCCGCCGTAGGTAACCCAGGCGACCTCGGGCGCAAAGCCCTCGACGTGGTCCTTCTCCTTCTGGAGCAGGGATTCCGGAATCAAAAGCGGCATGGACACGTTTTCATGCCCAAGCTCCTTAAACTTCCCGTCAAGCACCTTCTGAATGTTTTCCCAGAGGGAATAGGCGTAAGGACGGAGGATAAAAAACCCTTTGATGCCCGAATAGTCCACCAGCTCCGCTTTTTTCACCACGTCGGTGTACCACTGCGCGAAGTCTTCCTCCATGGGAGTGATCTGTTCCACCTGTTTTTTCTCGCTTTGCATATCTTCATATCCTTTGTATATCAAATGGGTTTGCCAAGGGAATAGGTTGATTTTATAGAATTCCCGTCAAATTGTCAAGCAGCGGTGATGACAGCCTCTCCTTCCCGTGGTATAATGTGGTATTGAAAGGAAAACGATGACCTTACCCCACAGGAGTTGATTGAACAGCATGAACATGAAGGCCTTGGTCCTTGCCGCCGGCAAGGGCACCCGGATGCAGAGCGGCGAAGCGGGTCTTCCGAAAGTGATGCGGGAGGCGTGCGGGCGGCCGCTTTTATCGTATGTGGTCAAGGCGCTCTCCTTCCTGCCGCGGGAGGATATTCTCCTTGTGGTCGGCTATAAAAAGGAAGCCGTGCTTTCTGCTTTCCCCGGCTATCCCTATGCCGTACAGGAGGAGCAGCTCGGCACCGGCCACGCGGTGGTGTCCGCGCGGGAGCTTCTCTCCGATTACACCGGTTCGCTTCTTATCTGCTGCGGCGACATGCCGCTCATGCGCACCGAAACCTATGAGGCGCTGATACGAAAGCACGCGGAGGACAGAAACCTTTGCACGCTCCTGTCCGGCGTTTCCGACGAACCCCTGCCCTACGGCCGGATCCGGCGGGATGCGCGGGGGGACTTTTCCGCAATCATCGAGGAGCGCGACTGCACTCCGGAAGAGAAAGCCATACGGGAGCTGAACGCGGGAGTTTACGTGTTTGAGGCCCCCGCTCTGTTTTCCGCTTTGTCGAAGCTGCGCGCGGACAACGCGCAGGGGGAATACTACCTCACGGACGTGCCCGGTCTGATCCGGGAGGAGGGCGGAAAGGTCGGCGTGAGCGCCGTCTGTACGCCGCTTGAAATGTTGGGCGTCAATACGCCCGAGCAGCTCCGGGAAGTGGAGGCGGCGCTGGCGGGAGCCTGACCGGATCCGTTTTATTTCATACATTAATAAAGGAGGATTCTATGGATCATACGACCGATCTGAGGCTGGCAGTCCTCATCGACGCGGACAACGCGCCGCGCACCAGCATGAAGGATATCATGGCCGAAATCGCCGTCTACGGCACCCCCACCATCAAACGCATCTACGGAGATTGGACCACTCCCAATCTTGCCAGCTGGAAGCCAATCCTGTTGGAGCACGCCATTACGCCGATCCAGCAGTACGGATATACGACCGGAAAAAACGCAACGGACTCCGCGATGATCATTGACGCGATGGACATCCTGTATTCCAACCGGACCGACGGCTTTGTCCTCGTCTCCAGCGACAGCGATTTTACACGCCTTGCCACGCGGCTTCGGGAAGCCGGAATGAAGGTGATCGGCATCGGCGAGCGAAAGACGCCGAATCCGTTTATTGTGGCCTGCGACAAGTTTATTTATACGGAAGTCATCCGCGCGGCGGCGCAGGAAAAGACCCCCAGGAAAACCAAGAGCGAAACCAAGCCCGCCGGGAAACCCCCGTCCGAGCAGCCGGCGGCGCCGCCTCCCGTGGATAAAGCGCCGGAGCCCGCCGCGCCGGAACCGGCCGCCGCTATGGATACGCAGGGGACGCACCAGAAAATTCCCAAGTCGGTCGTATCCGTAATCGTCGCTTCGGTGGCGGACCTCGCGGACGAGGACGGATACGCGTTTATGGGAGAACTAGGCAACCTCATTCTGAAAAAACAGCCGGACTTCGACCCGCGCAACTTCGGTTACCGCAAGCTGACCCAGCTCATCAAGTCCCTTTCCCGGTTTGAGGTGGATGTGCGGAAAACTTCCGATCCCCATATCAAGCACATTTTTGTGCGGGACAAACTGGCCAAATCCGAAGAGGAAGAATAAGACGAAAACAGCTGCCTTGAAACAGGGGTGAATCGTATGGGCCGGATTTTTGGAAACGCGTTTCCTTTTTCTCCGCTTGTCGCGCTCCTCCTGCTTCTTCCGGTCACCCTTTCCGGCTGCGCAGCGACTGCGGGAGAAACGGCAAAAACCGCCTCCGGACCTTCCCGGGAGGAGATCAGCGCCGGGACAAAACAGGCAGCCGGGGAGCGCCCCGATGTGGAAAGAGCGTACAAAGAGGCCGGCGAGGCTTACGCCTGGTTCACTTTGAAGTCCATGCCCTGCGACGAAACCGACACGGTTGAGTACGACGGGCACAGATATCTGCGGGTCATGCACGATACCATCCGGAGCTTGGACGATTTACGAGCCTATCTCAATACGCTCTTTTCCGAAGAAATCGTCGCGCAGCTTCTCGGGGACGGGGAAGAATTCCGGCAGTACCGCGACTTTGACGGCAAACTGTATGTCGTCCCCGCGGACCGCGGGACGGACATTACAAAAGGGCGCGCGGAGGGGAAAGTTGCGTACGAGAGCCCGACGCAGATTCGGTACGACGTTACGGTCGAGCTTCTGAACCCCGAAGACGGATTTTCCGTCACGGGGACCGAAACGCACGAATTCCTCTATGAATACAGGGACGGCGGCCGGTGGGTCTTCACCGCCTTCTCCTCCGTCCGGTAACCCCCTCGATTTTGACCTGAGGAAAAACGCTATGGAGAATTTCATTTTTCACAATCCCGTAAAAATCATTTTCGGACGCGGCACGGAGCGCGAAACCGGAAACCATACGGCACGGTACGGCTCGCGCGTCCTGCTGCACTTCGGCGGCGGCTCGATCAAACGAACCGGCCTTTACGACGTTGTAACGCGCTCCTTGCAGGAGGCCGGCGTTGATACGATCGAGCTTGGCGGCGCGAGACCCAATCCCCGCCTTTCCCTTGTCCGGGAAGGCATTTCCTTATGCCGCCGGGAGGGCGTGGATTTTATTTTGGCCGTCGGAGGCGGCAGCGTCATTGACTCCGCCAAGGCCATCGCGGCGGGGGCGGTCTCCGACCGGGACATTTGGGACTACTTTGCAAACCCGCAGCTAGAGGTTCCCGCGGCCCTGCCGTTGGGGGTCGTTCTGACCCTGCCGGCCACGGGTTCGGAAGCCAGCCACATGGCGGTTATCACAAACGAGGAGCTGACGCTCAAGCGGAGCATCGGAAGCATGCATCTCATCCCCCGGTTTTCCATCCTCAACCCGGAACTTTCCGTTACGCTTTCTCCGTATCAGACCGCATGCGGATGCAGCGATATTCTCTCGCACCTGATGGAACGCTATTTTACGCAGACGGAGCACGTCGACCTGACGGACCGGCTTCTGGAGGCGGCCATGAAAACCATCCTTTGGTGCGGCCCCCGGGCTTTGGAAACCCCTCTGGATTATGACGTCCGGGCGGAAATCATGTGGACCGGGACGCTTGCGCACAACAATCTGCTGGACACCGGCCGGATCTCCGACTGGGCAAGCCACGGCATAGAGCACGAGCTCTCCGCCGAATACGACCTGGCCCACGGAGCCGGACTGTCCATTATTACGCCCGCTTGGATGAAATACGTCCGCCGCGCGGGGATGGAAAAATTCGTCCAGTTTGCCTGCAGGGTCTTTGACGTGGATCTTGATTTTCGCAACCCGGAACAAATCGCGCTGGAAGGAATCGGAAGATTAGAAGACTGGTACCGGCGGATGAAGCTGCCCGTCCGCTTAAGCGAGGCGGGCATCGGCGAGGGGGATTTAAAGCGTCTGGCGGAACGGAGCATGGTTGGAAAATCCTCCTTGGGACGTTTCAAGGTGCTCACCGCCGGGGATGTCTATGAGATTTACCGGCTTGCGCTCTAGGCGCGCTCCTTCCCTTTCCCCGCCGTCCCCTTCCGGACGGCCCCTCGCCGCTTAAACTATGCTTTCTTTATCCCGCATGATATAATCAGAACGAGAACAACAGAGGAGACACGCTGCATGTCAGATTTTCACGCGCCAACCTTAGAGGACAGAAACTGGTTCTGCCAGCGAATGCAATGGTCCGGCTTTCGCGGATGTGAATATAACTTTACGAACACCTTTTTATGGAACGAAGCCTTCCGGCAGGATATTATCCGGATCGGGGATTTTGCAAGCGTACGCCTCACGGACGCCAAGGGAACGCGCTACCTCTACCCGGCCGGCCGCGGAAACGTCGCCGAAGCGATCGAGGCACTCAAACGGGACGCAACCGAGCTGCAAATCCCGTTCTGGCTCATCGGCCTGACCGACGAGGGGCGAAGCACGCTGGACAATCTTTTCCCGGGCCGGTTTTCCTATCAGGAAAACCGGGGCATGTTCGATTACCTGTATTTAGTCGACAGGCTTGCAGACCTTCCCGGAAAGCACCTGCACGCCAAGCGCAACCACATCCGGCGCTTTGAGGAGCATTATCCCGACTGGCGTTTTGAGCTTCTGACCGCGGAAAATCTGCCGGAATGCCGGGAAATGGATGAAATCTGGTACCGGCAGAACCACAGCGAGGGGGACACGCTCTCCGACGAGGCAAAGGCGCTGCGCAAAGCGTTTTCCTGCTTCCGGGAGCTCGGCTTAGAGGGCGGGCTCATCCGCGCCGGCGGCCGCGTGGTCGCCTTCGCCATCGGCGACCGGATGGGCGCGGATACGTACGATATCCATTTTGAAAAAGCGTTTTCGGACATCCAGGGCGCTTACGCCATCATCAACCGGGAGTACGCGCGGTGGATTCGCTCCCATCACGGCGGAGTCGTCTATATCAACCGCGAAAACGACATGGATGTGGAAGGCCTGCGCAAAGCCAAACTCTCCTACAGGCCGGACCTGCTTTTGACCAAATATTCGGCCTTGGAACGGTGAGGTTCCGGGCGGTTTCAAATAATTGCGGCGCGCCGAGACCGGCGCGCCGTATTGTATGGAAAGCAGCGGCAGTGTTCTTGGATGGAAGACGGAGGGAGGAGAACGGCGGCCCGATGAGGGCACCGGGCCAAAAGCGGTGCGCGGAGGGCGGCATTTGCAGGCATGGAAAAGGGAGCCGCCGGCAAGCCGCGTCGGTTCCGGTTATTTTCCCACCCGCATGGGGTAGTCCCCGCAGAAGCAGGCGGAGCACAGGCCGCCGAAGCCCTCGCCGCCGCATGCGCCGGCTTTTTCGCGGCCGACCGCGCGATACAGGTCGTCGAGCCCGAGATAAGCCAAGGAGTCGGCCTCAATTTTTTCGCAAAGCTGATCCACGTTCCAATGCGCCGCGGCAAGCCGCCGCGCCGTCGGCGTGTTGATTCCAAAGTGGCAGGGATACTGCACCGGGGGTGAGGCGATGCGCATGTGCACCTCTTTCGCTCCCGCGCGCCGCAGCATCCGCACGATATACATGCTGTTGGTGCCGCGCACGATGGAGTCGTCCACGAGCACAATCCGGCGTCCCTCCACGTTTCCGCGGATCGGGCTGAGCTTCCTGCGCACGCTCTGCTCCCTGTTCTGCTGCCCGCCCGTGATGAAGGTGCGGCCGGAATAGGAATTTTTCAGAAGCACCTGTTCATAGGGGATGCCGCTCGCCTTGGCGTATCCGATTGCCGCGGGAAGGGCGGAATCCGGCACCCCGGCCACAAGGTCGGCTTCGACGGGAAGCACCCTGCTGAGCAGCTGTCCCATGCGCACCCTCGAGTCATAGACGCCGACCCCGTCAAGTATGCTGTCGTTTCGCGCGAAATAGACATATTCGAAGACGCAGAAGTGCTCCCCTTTCTGCGCCGGGGTCTGAATGGAACGGATTCCGCTCTCCTCTATGATGACAATTTCGCCGGGCTTTAAATCGCGGATCAGCGTACCCCCGACCGCCTGGAACGCACAGCTTTCCGAAGCGATCAGATAGCTGTTTCCGAGCCTGCCGAGCGCGAGCGGCCGCATTCCCCAGGGGTCGCGCACGCCGATGAGCTTTCCGGGGCTTAAAAGCGCTAAGGCATAGGAGCCCCTTACCCGCTTCATCATCTCCCGGACGCCTTCCTCAACCCCTCCGGGACAGCTNNCGGGCGATCAGGTGCATCAGGGCTTCGCTGTCCACGCCGGTCTGAAACAGGATCCCTTCCTTCTGCAGCGAACGGCGGATGGCCGCGCCGTTCACGATATGCCCGTTGTGCGCCATGGCCAAAAACCCGTCTTTCCCGTGCATGACCAACGGCTGCGTATCCAGAACCGTATCGGCGCGCGAACTGGTTGCGTATCGCGTATGGCCGATTGCGATTTTGCCGCGGGAGAGACGCTTAAGCTCCGCGTCCCCAAACACGTCGCTCACCAGACCAAGCCCCTTGTGCATCTCGATATGGGGGCCGTTTGCGCAGGCAAGGCCCGCGCCGTCCTGCCCCCGGTGCTGCATGGCAAAGAGCGCCTCGTATCCGATGCGGCCGGCGTTTAAATTGTCGTTGTTGTACAGGCCGAAAACGGCGCACTCCTCCCGGAGCTTATCACCCGTCCGATTCATCGTCATTCTCCTAAAATCCGCCTTGCAACTTCCTCATAGGCTTCCACCACGTTCCCGAGGTCGCGGCGGAAGCGGTCTTTGTCTAACTTTTCATTGGTATCGGCATCCCAGAGCCGGCAGGTATCGGGCGAAATTTCGTCGGCTAAAAGGATCTGGTCCCCATACGTTCCGAACTCCAATTTAAAATCGATCAGTTTGAGCTTATAGCGGAGAAACTCTTCCTTCAGCACCTCGTTTATCTTGGCGGCGAGGGCCGATATCGCGTTAAGTTCCTCCTGCGTCGCAATCTGAAGGGCAAGAATGTGGCTCTCCGAGATCATCGGATCGCCCAAGGCGTCGTTTTTATAGGAATACTCCAAAACGGGGCGGCTCAAGACCCTGCCTTCCTCCACGCCGTACCGCTTGCTCATGCTCCCTGCGGCAACGTTCCGGACGATCACTTCGAGCGGGATAATCCGCACTTTTTTCACGAGCGTTTCCCGGTCGCTCAACTCGTCGATATAATGCGTGGGAATCCCTCTTGCCTCCAGCACGCGAAACAGATGATTGCTCAGGCGGTTGTTTACAACCCCCTTGCCCAGGATCGTGCCCCTTTTTTCCCCGTTGAAAGCGGTGGCGTCGTCCTTGTATTCCACAATCACGGCGTTCGCTTCTTCCGTCGCGAATACTTTCTTTGCCTTTCCTTCATACAGCATGTCCAATTTTTTCATGAGAATCATTCCTTCCTGTCTTTCGGACGGTTCCCTAAGATACGGCCCTTGAAGCTATGCCGGTTAAACCTTACGTTCGCTTAAACTGGCGCTCGAGCGCGGCGCGCGTCAGTTCCACGGCAACCGGACGCCCGTGCGGGCAGTATTTGACTTTGCCGGAAATCACCGCCGCCGCCACGGCCTGAAGCTCCGCGAGACCGTTCTTCTGCCCCGATTTGATCGCCGCCTTGCAGGCGAGCGTTTTCAGGAGGCTGTCCCGCACCCCTCCGGGGTCGGTCTGCGCGCCGGAGGAAAACCGCTCTCCCAATTCCGAAAGAAACGCCTGCGCCTCTTCCGGATCGATGTCGTACGGAACCTGACGCACAAGAAGACTGTCGCCGCCGAACTCCTCCACCTGGAACCCATACTCCTCCAAGAGGGGGAGATTTCTCCGCAG
>DCTG01000153.1 GCA_002329245.1 Clostridiales bacterium UBA1446 | reverse complement strand
AGCGGAATCGGCAGTCTCGAGCGCCTATCCGCCTGGAAAGATGGAAGCCTTTATATTCAGGATCCCTCCTCAAAATGCGCGGTGTTAGCGGCCGGACCTCAGCCGGGTATGACTGTTTTGGATGCCTGCGCCGCGCCGGGCGGGAAATCGTTTGCAGCATCCGTCATGATGGGGGGAATTGGGGAAATCACCTCCTGCGACATCCATGCTAAAAAGGTCAAACAGATACGGGAAGGGGCTGATCGCCTCAAACTCAGGAACATTTCAGCCATGATTATGGACGGCCGGGTGCGAAACGAAGAGTGGAGAGATAAATTTTCTCTGGTGATTGCCGATGTGCCTTGTTCCGGGCTTGGCACCATTCGAAAAAAGCCGGATATCCGCTATAAGGACCCAAATTCACTGTTTTCACTGCCAGCGTTGCAGTACGAATTGATCGAAAACCTTTCCTCATACGTAAGACCCGGCGGCGTGCTTCTTTATTCAACCTGCACGGTGCTTGCGCGGGAAAACGAAGAAGTGGTCGCTCAGTTTATAAGAAATCATCCTGAGTTTTCCCCGGAAGCCTTTGTGCTGCCGGGTCCCGTTGGTACTGTTTTCGAAGGAATGCTTACGCTTTGGCCGCATCTTTATGGAACGGACGGGTTTTTTATCGCGAAGCTGCGGAAACACTGAAGAAGGCGCAGCCCGGGAAGGATTTCAGGTATGGAAGATATTAAATCAATGCTGCCGGAGGAGCTATCATCCGGTTTGACGGCAATGGGCGAGCCGAAATACCGCGGCGGACAGATTTTTACCTGGATGCACCGCGGTGCCGAGTCATTTTCTGAAATGACTAATCTATCCAGATCTCTGCGGGACAAGCTGGCCGACAGGTATTTTCTAACCGTTCCCCAAATTGTCCGGAAACAGGTTTCCAAAGAAGACGGAACAATAAAATATCTGTGGCGTCTTTTGGATGGAAATTGCGTCGAGAGCGTTTTGATGCGTTACAGGCATGGAAATACGGTCTGTATCTCAACCCAGGCGGGTTGTCGTATGGGCTGTATATTCTGTGCCTCTTCTTCCGTCGGGTTTGTGC
The DNA here is from genome assembly GCA_002329245.1 of Clostridiales bacterium UBA1446. Lineage (GTDB taxonomy): Bacteria > Bacillota > Clostridia > Oscillospirales > Oscillospiraceae > UBA1446. The sequence continues at coordinate 4,120 of DCTG01000153.1, read as the reverse complement.
GAAATCTTTCGCCTTCGGAAATGTTGGATCAGGTAATATTTTCCGAAAAGGATACGGGGGAGAAAGTGTCCAACATTGTTTTGATGGGAATCGGGGAGCCTCTTGACAATTTTGACGGCGTAATACGCTTTTTAAAGCTCGTAAATGAACCGAACGGCCTTGCCATAGGTATGCGGCATATTTCACTTTCTACGTGCGGGCTGACAGAAAAAATTGACAAACTGGCAACTTATCGATTACAATTGACGTTGTCAATTTCACTTCACGCACCCGACGATTTGACCCGCTCAAAGCTGATGCCGGCAAATCGGAGCAACGGAGTGGATTCGCTTTTTGAAGCGTGCCGCCGGTACTATGAGGCAACCGGAAGACGCATTTCGTATGAATATGCTTTGATAGACGGTGTAAACGATTCCGATGCGCAGGCGGACCTTCTGGTGAAACGTCTGAAAACCGCTCCCGGCCATGTGAACCTGATTCCGCTTAACTGCGTGCCGGGAAGCGAACTTCAGCCGAGCAAAAGGCTTGAGGAATTTCGCAGGAGGTTGGAGCGGCAGGGTGTCAATGTAACGGTGCGTCGCCGTTTAGGCAGTGATATTGAGGCGGCTTGCGGGCAACTTCGCAGAAAAAGTCTTTCGCAGAAAACCGAAGAGGACTGATTAGAAATCGCAGACAGGAACCGTCCGGTCTCGTGTTTCGCATTCAAGAATGAAAAGAGGGGGAAAAAATGGACGCGTGGGGAATGACTCATACCGGTGCTGTCAGACAACAGAATCAAGACGCGTATTCCATTGATCATCTTGAAAACGGCGTTCTTGTTGGAATCGTATGCNNCGGAGCCCAGGCAGGAGATGTAGCCAGCCAACTCGCCGTGGCGGAGTTTCTTACGTTCATCCGGGCGGAAACGAAACATAAAATGGATTTTGAAGAACTGAAAAGCGTTCTGAAAGAGGCCGTATCCCATGCGAATGCGGCTGTGTTTGAGCAGGCAAACAAGTGCCGGGAATATCAGGGCATGGGCACCACCCTTGTAGCCGCCGCGGTGTACGATCAGACCATAGTGGTTGCGAATGTGGGAGACAGCCGTGCTTACCTTGTCAATGCAAGCGGAATTAAGCGGGTGACAAAGGATCACTCGCTGGTGGAAGACATGGTGTGCCGCGGTGAAATCACCCCGGAAGAAGCAAGGATGCACCCGCAGAAAAACTTGATAACAAGAGCTTTAGGGTCTGAACCGTCGGTTGAATGCGATATTTTTTCTCTGGAGTTCAAATCCGGGGAGTATTTGCTTCTCTGTTCGGACGGTCTTGTAAATATCGTGAACGACCAGGAAATTCTATATGAGGTCATCCATGGCGGGGAGCCGGAAAACTGCTGCCAAAGGCTCCTTGATATGACTCTTTCCCGCGGTGCACCGGACAACGTCACCACGGTTTTAATCAGGAAATGACCGTTCTGGCTGAAGTTCGGAATAAGGCAGGCAGGAAAGGAAGGCGGTTTCTATGGATCAATACATAGGCAAGATGTTGGACGGCCGCTATGAGATTTTAGAGGTTATCGGCACGGGGGGCATGGCAGTTGTCTATAAGGCGCGCTGCCATCGCCTGAACAGACTGGTTGCCGTAAAAATACTGAAAAGCGATCTGGCGCAGGATGCGGATTTCCGCCGCAGGTTTCACGACGAATCCCAGGCGGTAGCTATGCTGTCGCACCCGAATATTGTATCGGTTTATGACGTGAGCCGTTCCTCCAATCTCGAGTACATTGTAATGGAACTCATCGATGGCATCACGCTCAAACAATATATGCAGCGGAAGGGAGCGCTCAACTGGCGCGAGGCGCATCATTTCATCACACAAATCATGAAGGCGCTCAGCCATGCGNNCGTGATATAAAACCGCATAATATTATGATTCTGCGCGACGGAAGCGTGAAGGTAGCCGATTTTGGCATCGCACGTCTTATTTCCTCCACGCAAAGCACGTTAACCCAGGAAGCACTTGGATCCGTTCACTATATCTCGCCGGAGCAGGCACGCGGCAGCCATATCGACACGCGGTCCGACATTTATTCTGCCGGCGTTGTCCTCTATGAGATGCTTACCGGTCGCTTGCCTTATGAGGGAGATTCACCCGTTTCCGTGGCCATTCAGCATATCAACTCCGTTCCCCTTAGTCCGCGGGAAATTAACCCCGACATACAGGAAGCGTTAGAGGCGATTACCCTGAAAGCGATGGCATCCAAAGTGGAAAACCGCTATGCGAGCGCAAATGCCATGCTTGCCGACTTGGAGGAATTTCGCAAAAACCCAAACATCCATTTTGATTACCCGCCCATTGAACCTCTGCAAAAGGATGTGGAAAACGAGCCGACGCAGGTATTGCCGAAACCTGCGGCAAGNNAAGCCGTACCGCCGGCAGGCAGAAAAACGGCCACTCCGTCCCGAAACGCGGCGCGAAGAAGCCGGAGCAGTCAAATTTGAATGCAGGCCGCGTCAGGACCTTGGAAATTGAGGAGGACGATATGCCGCCGCCTCGAAAGAATAACAGCCGCGTTTTTACCATGGGTTTGGCAATCGGCGCGATTCTGATTCTAATAGCGGGTTTGTACTATGTCGTTTACGTGGGATTTATCAGCGGACTGCTTGCGCCTACGAAGTCTTACGTAGTTCCGGATCTGTTGGGCAAGACAATAGAAGAAGCGCGAGAGGAGTATGGAGACACATTTACGATTATCGAGGGAAAAACCTTAAACAGTGAGAGATATGAAGCCGGACAAATCATCTCCCAGGATCCGGAAGCAAACCGTGAAGTTAAGGGCAACCTGGAAATAATCGTGGATATCAGTGCGGGCATGCAGGTCATCAGAATGAATGACGTCGTCAACATGGAGTCCCGCGCGGCAAAATTGCTGCTTGACGCCATGGGGCTCGATTTGGTTATCGAATATAAAGAGGCGCCCTCAGACTCCATCACTGCCGGCAACGTTATTGCAAGCGATCCGGAGAAAGGGGTTCCTCTGAACCGCGGAGATACGGTTCTTCTGACGGTCAGCACCGGTCCGGAGAAAAAGCCCGTCACCATGCCATCCCTGTATGGCATGTCACTCGAGCGTGCCACCGAACTTCTGAAGTCTATGAACCTTTCGGTCGGCAAGGTAACCGAAGTGGATAGTGACGAGGCTGCCGGAATCGTGGTCGGTCAAAGCATCCCGTCTACGATTGAAACGACGGAGGGAACGGCAATCGATCTGCAAATCAGCAACGGCTCTCAGCATTTCCCCCAAACGGGACCGGATGCAAACGGCGGTTCCGGCGACCCGGGTTCCGAAAGCCCGACGGAAGTAAATTCGGTTCCCCTGCAGATAGCGCTGCCTGACGGGACCGGAAAAGTGAATGTCATGGTCAAGCAGGACGGAGTCACCGTCTATGAAAGCAGCGTGAACAAAAACCAGGCATATCTTACCATTACGCTGACCGGCAGCGGAATACAGTATGTTGAAGTGTATTTTGACGGAGCTTTTGCCGAAGGCAAGTATATTCCTTTCAGCGCATGAGTGAAACCGGCTTGATTTATAAAGCCCTGAGCGGCTTCTACTATGTAAGTCTCAGCGGGGTGCAGATTTGCTGCCGCGCACCGGGAAAATTCCGCCACGAAGGAATCTCTCCCCTCGTAGGCGACAGAGTCCGTGTGAAAAAATCGGACAGCCATACGGGCGTTATAGCAGAAATTCTGCCTCGTAAAAATGAGTTTCATCGTCCTGCGGTAGCAAATATTGATCAAATGATTATCATTGCCTCCGCTGCGATTCCTTCTACGGATCCATTCCTGATCGATCGGATGACCGTCGTGGCGGAGCACCGATCCTGTGAATGCGTAGTCTGTATTAATAAATGTGACGTAGACCGCGGGGATGAATTGTTTGAGATTTACCGAAAGGCGGGTCTGTCCCCGCTGCGTATCAGCGCGAAAACCGGCGAAGGATTGCATCAGTTGCAGGAACTCATTCGCGGAAAGGTTTCTGCCTTTACAGGGGATTCCGGCGTTGGGAAATCCAGTGTCCTTAACGCGCTGAAACCGGATTTTCAGCTTCCCGTCGGCGAAGTCAGTGAAAAATTGGG
>DCTG01000027.1 GCA_002329245.1 Clostridiales bacterium UBA1446 | reverse complement strand
CAGCAAGGCGGTTGCCGATATCTGCAAATACTCGCAGGATCAGCTGAAAGTCTGGTAATCGGAGAGCGGCTCAGGGGGATCCCCTGAGCCGCCTTATTAAAAATCGTTGACGGATTCTCCGTTTCGGTTATACTAAGGGATACGAGAATAAATGTACTTCTCCCCAACGCCGGATCGAGACCGGGAGGGGAGAAACGGAAAGTGTGGGCATGACATGGCGGAATTTACAATCAGGGCAATCACGCGGGAGGAAATCACAGCCAGCGCGAAGATTATTTTGGAAGCGTTCAATCAGGTCGCGGCCGACTACGGCTTTCAGCCGGATACGGACGATTCCCGTCTGCTTAGCCGTCTGGAGGAAGATTTCGATTTGGGCGTTAAGCTCATAGGCGCGTTTTCGGAAAGCGAACAGGTCGGTTTCGCGGAGATCGACGCAAAGGATGAGGAAGTCTTCGAGGTGCGGCAGCTTTGCGTGCTGCCGGCTTATCAGAGGCAGGGCTGCGGACAGGCGCTGCTTGATTACGCCGTTTCGCAGATTCGCAGCACCGGCGGCGTCGCCGTTGTCTGCGCCGTCATCGAGGGCAAGCAGTGGCTGAAAGACTGGCTCTCCAAAAACGGATTCTGGGAGGAGGTTTCCGGGCAGCCGGAAGGGCTCCCCTGCCGGGTCAGTCTCCTGCAGAAGGATCTTCCGCCCCAGCCGGGCAGCTGCGATTCCTGCGGCGCGGCGGACGGCTGCGGCTCCTGCGGCGGCTGTCATTAGAGACGAACCGATCCGTCTTTTCTCGGTTCATCTTATCTGATTTGAAAAAAATATGCCCGTCGGAAACCTCTTTCCTCTCCCGCGGGCGATCCGATTAAGCGGAAATCAAAGGCGCGCCAAAGCATCGGCGCGCCTTTCTTTTTCAAAGTCATTGGCGAGAAAACAAATCGCTTATGCCTTCTCCCGCCGGACCTTCCGCATACCCTTCCCGGAGATAGCGGGCATACTCCGCCACCGCCGGGTTTTTTTCATCCTCCCGCCAAAGGCAGACAAGCGTGTCCGAAGCGCCGGTCTCATAGGATACCAAGCTCCCGGTTCCGATAAAGCGGCTGAGCGCGGTGCTGATGAGCACGCCCTGCCCTAACTCCGCCGCAGTATAAGCCGAATCCCGGTTGGGCACGACAATGACCCGGGAGGGGTTTAGCCCGCAGCAGTCCAAGTCCGTCCGCAGGCGCCGCTCCCGGTCGATCGGACGCTCTCCTTCGAACGCATCCAACAGATAAGGCTCCCGGACAAAATCGCGGCAGGTGGCACCCTCCCGGGCAAGCGGGTGCTGCCGGGATACAAGCAGGACCAAAGGCACCCGGAACAGCGCGAGGCGGTGCATGCCCTCGGGATTCGGGTAAAACCGGCTGCAGAGCAGAACGATTTGAAGCCGCCCTTCCCGCAAGCCGTGCATGAGACCGGCCGGAGAGTGCCGCTCGACCGTCATATGCAGTTTGGGGCTGCGCGCGGAAATGCGGGAAAACGCCCGGTTCGGAACCCGGCCGAACCGCATATAGTTCTGAAATCCCACGCGAATCTGGAAGGCTTCGCCTCCATAAAGGTTCAGGATATCCGCTTTTGCCGCGCGGTAGCGCTCCGCCTCCTGCAGAAAATAGTCCCGCCACGCCGCGCCGGCTTCTGTGAGCTCCACATGCCGCCGTCCGCGCGCAAAGAGCAGTGTTCCCAGCTCCCGCTCGAGCGCGGCAATCGTTTTGCTGACCGCCTGACGGGTAATGTGAAGCTGCTGCGCCGTTTCGGTAAAACTCAGCGTATCGCAGAGGCTTAAAAAGCATTTGACCTGATTTTCACCCAACATCAAATTTTCTCCCCTCAGATCACAGTCCCACTCTTCCCTTCTTAGCCGTATCCCAACTATATCCCGCCGCGGCAGCATTGTCAACTTCTCGTTGACAATACAGCCGGATTATTTGTTTCTCTTTTCTCCGCGCTTTGATTATACTGAAAAGCAGAAAAAACCCGCCACGCCGGTTCGCGGCGGGCAGAGCTTTTACGGCAATCCACGGTCAGTTTTTGAAGGAGGAACGGTATGAATACACAATACGATCGCGTAGTAACCACCACAGCCTGGTCTCCGGGCCCCGGGTGCCACGGCGGCTGCGGCGTCAAGCTCTATGTGAAGGACGACAAGATCGTCCGGGTTGAGGGCGACTACGGACACCCCTGGAATCACGGGCGCGCCTGTCCCCGCCTGCTTGCCTGCACCCAGTACATCAATCACCCCGACCGCATTCTTTATCCCCTGAAGCGCGTGGGCGAGCGTGGAGAAGGCAAGTTTGAGCGCATTTCCTGGGACGAAGCCTTCGATATCATCGAGAAAAAGTGGACCCAGCTCAAGCGCGACTACGGCCCCGAATCCGTTATCTTTATTCAGGGCACCGGGCGCGATATCGGCGGCCCCATCTCATTCCTTTGTTACTCCTACGGCAGCCCCAACTGGACGCAATTGGGCCTTGCCGGCCAGTCCTGCTATACGCCGCGCCTTTGCACCATGGTTTGCGTACAGGGCGACTTCGCCGTGGCAGACTGCTCGCAGTTCTTTGAAAAGCGCTTCGACGACCCGCGCTACGAGCTGCCCAAGTACATCGTGATCTGGGCCCAGAACCCCGCCTCCGGCTGCCCGGACGCTTTCCAGGGTCACTGGATTGTGGACTGCATGAAGCGCGGCACAAAGCTGATCGTGATCGACCCGCGCTGGACCTGGTTCGCCTCGCGCGCGGAGCATTATCTGCAGATCCGGCCCGGCACCGACGGCGCGCTCGCGCTTTGCATGCTGAATCTGATCATTGAAAACGAATGGTACGACAAGGAATTCGTGGAAAAGTGGACCTACGGCTTTGATAAGCTGAAGGAAGAAGTCAAGCAGTACACGCTCGAGCGGGTGTCCAAAATCACCTGGATTCCCGAGGAAGTCATTTATGAGGCGACGAAGGCCTACGCCACCAACCGTCCCTCCGCAATCCACTGGGGACTGCCCATCGACCAGGTTCCCGAAGCCACTTCGGTTTCCCAGGCGATCAACTACCTCTGGTGCATCACGGGGAACTTAGACGTGCCCGGCGGCAACGTCATCGCCCGGAACGCCTGGGACATTACGCAGTACCCCTACAGCACCCAGCAGCTCAAGGACGTATACGGCGAGGATATCCTCGACCGCATCAACGAAAAGCGCATCGGCGCAAAGCGGTATAAATACCTTGCCAACATGCGCAGCTGGGGCCAGCCCGACATGGCCGTCCAGCAGATGATCGACGGCGATCCCTATCCCATCAAGTCCGCGTGGATTCAGACCTCCAACCTGTTCGGCGGACAAGCCGCCGATATGCGCAAGCATTACAAGGCGCTGATGAACATGGAATTCAACGTGGTCGTCGACCTTTTCCACAACCCGACCACCATGGCCTGCGCGGATATCGTCCTGCCTGCCGCCACGTTTATGGAGAAAGAGAGCTTCCGCTCCTGGTACCAGCCGCTGCAGCTCATCCAGCCCGCCGTTACGGTAGGCGAATGCCGCTCGGACTGGGAAATCAACTTCGAACTCGCCAAGCGCTTCAATCCCCCTCTCCGGGAGAAATACCCCACCTTTAAGGATTTCGTAAACGAGCGCATTAAAAATTCCGGCATGACCTGGGACGATCTCGCCGCCAAGGGCGGATGGGAGTATCCGACCGAGGACAAGTGGCCCGCTTCCGTCCCCTACCGCCGCTACGAAAAAGGATACCTGCGGCCCGACGGAAAACCCGGCTTCCGCACCCCGACCGGAAAAATCGAGTTTTACTCCACGCTTCACGAGGAGTATGAGATTCATCCGCTTCCCTTCTATGTGGAGCCGCCCGAAAGCGAAGTGCGCACGCCCGAGCTTTTCGAAAAGTATCCGCTGGTGATGGTGTCCGGCCGCCGCAGCCCCGTGTTCTTCCATTCCGAACACCGGAACATCCCCTGGCTGCGCGAGTGCGATCCGTATCCCGACGTGGAAATCCATCCGACGGTCGCCCGCGACCTCAAGGTGGAAAACGGCGAGTGGGTCTGGATTGAAAATGAACGCGGCCGCATCCGCCGCAAGGTAAAGATCAACGCCGGCATCCATCCCAAGACCATCTCCTGCATGCACGGCTGGTGGCTGCCCGAGACCGACGGCCGTTCCCCGAACCTGTTCTCCACCTGGGAAGTCGGCTGCAACGTTTTGATCCCGACCGGAATGCAAGCCCGCACGGGCTACGGCGGAAACGCCTATAAGACCACCCTTGTCCGCATTGTCAAGATGAGCGAAGGCACCCCCTGCAATCCACCCGTCGGCGTCTGGGGCAAGCGGTAAAGGAGAGGAGTGAGATACGATGTCTAAAAAAGGTATTTTAGCTGATATGAATTACTGCACCGGCTGCCACGCCTGTGAAATCGCCTGCAAGCAGGAAAACCAGTTCCAGGTCGGCACCTGGGGCATCCGGATCACGGAAATGATTTCGGAATACCCCGACTCGGACCGCGTCCATTTTGACTACACCGCCTATTTCACCCCCCAGTGCAATCTCTGCGCGCCGCGCATCGCCTCCGGAGAGGATACCCGTCCCTCCTGCGTGAAGCACTGCGGCACCGGAAGCCTTCACTACGGCGACATCGCGGAGCTTGCAAAGATGATGGAGAATATGCCCCGCTCGGTTCTGCATTCTCCAAAATAACGCTTGCTTTCAGACCTTTGAGCATGGGGCGCAGTATCCTCTTATCCGATTCCACTGCGCGGGATAAGACAGGAATGCCCCGAATAATCTAAGGGCCGGCGCGCAGCGGCGGAAGGGATGATGAATATGGCACAGTATACGTTTTCCTTTGTCCGAAGCGAATATGACAGAATCCCCATTCAGCTGAAAAAGCAATTGGACGAGGCTTTGGAAAAATCGAACGCGGACCCGGCGGTGAAGGAATTGGTCGCCGACGTATGCGCAGCCGTCAGCAAGGCGGTCGCCGATAT
>DCTG01000047.1:5524-5751 GCA_002329245.1 Clostridiales bacterium UBA1446 | reverse complement strand
GGCGCTGTGGTACTCAAAGCCTTCGGCCTCTGCGGGGAAATAACGAATATTTTATACAACAGATGCGACTTGGGATTTAAAGAATGTGACGTGAGAAACACCAATCTTGGGGCGCGTCTTTTTCGTATGCCGCTTCCTGTCCGGGGAAGCCTATGAACGGCGGGGCGGAACATGGGCTTCGCGGAAAAGGGCGGGGCAGGCAAAAAACTCTTTCGCTTTTCCCGAAG
>DCTG01000047.1:0-5510 GCA_002329245.1 Clostridiales bacterium UBA1446 | reverse complement strand
TCGTATGAGCAGCAAAACAAGGAGCAGCAGCGCGCCCCCACCGACCGGAAAACCCGGCAAAACGAAAAAACCGGAGCCCAAATCCAAATCAGGCGTCAGCGAGCCCTGGAGAGAGCTGGATTCCGAGTTCAACATGCGTTTTCACAAGTACTTCACCAACATTATGATCCCCGTTCTCGGGATTTTATCTCTGATTACCCTGCTTCCCATGCTGTCTGGAAACATGACGCAGGACACCTTCTTCTGGATCAGGCTTGTTTACAACTCGGCCACCATCGCTCTTTGCCTTGTGGCGTTTCCGGGGATGCGCAACATGACGATTAAGGGCTGGAAGGCGGGAATCTGCCTTCTGATCCTCAACGCGGTTTACTCCGTATCCATGGTCGTTTATTATATTGCCATAGAGCCGGACACCACGCAGGGCATTATCGCGGCCGTTTCCGCCGCTATTTTTCTTTTGATCGTGCCCTATTACAAAAAACGCAAAAAACTTTTCAACATCTGACCCGCGAAAAACCAGCGTTTTGGAGGCCTCCGCGCGATTTGCGGGTTCCGCTGCCCGCGTGCGGCGGGGGTTTCTACGTTTGAGCGGGAGGTCCTTCTATCGACGCGCGGCTTTCCCCGCGCCGTACAAACAATATTGAAACAAGGATACCCTGCAGCGCCCAACGCAGGCATTAGCTCCCTTCCGGCTATCCTGCGAGAATAAAAAGACGAGAGGGGCTTTTGCTTTGGAACAGAGAAAAAGACGGTGGGGAGACCGTTACGACGGACGAAGGATCCGGACGCTGCCTCCCATGAATTATGTCAGCCCGTTTATCATGAAATCCCGGAGCGACTCGTTTATTCTCTTTCAAAACACCTTGGAAATTCATAATATCGAGCGCTTTATCTGGGAAAAGCGAAAGGAAGGCCTCGCCGGCTTCGGCTTCATGCACACCATTGTCGCAGCCTATGTACGGCTCGTCTCCCAACGGCCCGCCTTTAACCGTCNNTCGACATCATCCTCAGCATGATGGTGAAAAAAAGCCTGGAACTCAACGCGCAGGAAACCGGAATCAAGGTTGTCTTCAGCCCCTCGGATACGGTTTACGACGTCTATCACAAGATGGAGGAAGCCATCCGGCAGGCAAGGATAGAGGGAGACAGCACCGCGCTGGACAACCTCGCGCGCACCCTTGTCCGCCTTCCCGCCCCGTTTCTTCGCGGTTTCGTCGGCCTTATGAATATCATGGACTACTTTGGGATTATGCCGAAGTTTGCCTACCGGGCCTCTCCCTTCCATGCCAGCTTCTTTATTTCCAATCTCGGTTCCATCGGGCTTCCGGCCGCCTTCCATCACCTTTACAATTTCGGGAACATACCCCTGTTTATTACCTTCGGAACCAAATATTCAAGGGTGATTACAGGCCACAACGGAGAGCAGTTCAAGCGCAAGTACATCGATTACACCGTTTCGCTGGATGAACGGATTGCAGACGGGCATTATATGGCAAGCGGGCTGAAATACATGGATTATCTTCTCAAGCACCTGTATCTTTTAAATACGCCGCCCGAAACCATCGTCCGGGATGTCGACTAACAAGGGCGGATGGCATCGATCGCGCAGGGAGGATTGGCTTTGAACGGTTCATTCAGACATCGGTTGATCTACCGGATTTTACGCCCCGTCCTGTCCCCCGTACTGAAGCTCCGCTTTCGCTACCGCTTTGACCGCGTCGTGCCCCGGCACAGCCCCTGCATCGTACTTTGCAATCATACGACCAGCTGGGATCCCATTCTCATCAGCCTGGCCTTTCCCCAACCGATGTATTTTGTAGCCAGCGAGCATATTTTCCGTTGGGGCCTTTTGTCCAAACTGATCGTTTTTTTGCAGGCTCCGATTGCCCGCCTCAAGGCGACGGCGGACACGAGCGCGGTCCGGCAGGTTCTGCGCAGGCTGCAGGAAGGCCACAGCGTCTGCATTTTCCCGGAGGGCTGCTGCACCTATTCCGGAGAAACCTCCCCCATCTCCGCCGCAATCGGCAAATTGGTCCGGCACAGCGGAGCCGGGCTTGTAACTTACCGCATAGAGGGCGGTTACTTCACGGATCCCCGCTGGGCGCAAAAAACGCGCAGAGGTCCCATGCGCGGCGTTTTCGTGCGGGAATACGGCCCCGAAGCGCTCTCCGCCATGAACGCCGCCGAAATTAACGAAGCCATCGCCCGGGACCTTTCTTATAACGCCTACGAAACAAAAGGCTCCGCCTTTGCGTATACCGGAAGGCGGCTGGCGCAGTGGCTGGAAACGGCCCTGTATCTGTGCCCCGCATGCGGCCGGCTGAAAACGCTGAGAAGCAGAGACGATTTGTTTTTTTGTTCCTGCGGTCTTACGCTCCGCTACCGGCCGGACGGGCATTTTGCCGCCGCAAACGGCGGCGCGCCGCCCTTCCAAACGGTTTTGGACTGGTTCCGATGGCAGAAGCCCCGTTTCTTAGCATCCGCTTCCGAGGCGTTTGCAAACGATCCGGAGCAGGCCATTTTAGCCGACGAGAGACAGGAGCTGGTGCGCTACAGCAGGGCGGGAAAAAGCAGTTTGATCGGCCGCGGCACGCTCTTTCTCTACCGCGACCGTATGGAACTGAAAAGCGAAACGGGCGAGGTGCACCGCTTTTCCTTTCTTGAGATTTCGGACATGACCATTCACGGGCGGTGCACGCTGATGTTTACGATGCCGGGGCCCTTGTTCTATGAAATCCTCTCGAAACATCCCCGCAGCGTCCTTCCCTATCAGGAGCTTTTCGAAGTCTTCCGCTCGTCCAGCCCCGGCCTTTCGCAGGGGCGCGAGCGGCCGGAAACGGACAATGCGCCGGTAAAGTTATAAAAGGTTCCAATTCGCATCCATATGAAGCAAAAGAGGTGACGGCATGGATTATTCCTGGAGCAACGCCCCCCTTTGGAACCCAGTCATCAGTTTCGGTATCTTAGCGGGTATTATGCTGTTTTCCAACATGCTCATACGCAAGGTTGTTTTGTTGCGGAAACTGCTGATTCCCACGGCCGTGCTGGCCGGATTCATCGTACTTGCCCTGCGGGAGAGCGGCCTGCTCCCAATCCGAGTAGAGTTTTTGGAGATTACGACCTATCACACCATCGCGCTCGGCTTTATCGCGATGGGTCTGCGCGTGCCCGACAAAAAAGACGCCGGGAGCAGACGGGAGCTGACGGGCGCAAAGAGCGGCGCGCTCATAGTCGGTTCCTACCTGATTCAAGGCATCGTTGGCCTTATCATATCGGCCGGCCTCTCCTTCACGCTGATGCCGAACCTGTTCAAGGCCGCTGGAATCCTTCTCCCCATGGGATACGGGCAGGGACCCGGGCAGGCAAACAACGTCGGTTCCACCTATGAGCAGCTCGGCTTTGCCGGCGGTCAGTCCTTCGCCCTTTCTCTGGCCGCAGCAGGCTATCTGTGCGCCTGCGTTGTCGGGATTATATATCTCAACGTCCTGCGAAGAAAGAACCTGATTCATGTGCAGACGCCCGGGTTCGTCTCCGGTTCCATTTCAACCGACACGTACCAGATGGAAAGCGAGATCCGCGTTTCCGAGTCCGTAGACCGTTTTTCCGTCCAGGCCGCGCTGGTGATATTGGTGTATTTGGCCACCTACCTTATCATCCGTGGCATTACGTCGCTGCTTTCCGCCGCGGCACCGGGGGCCGCCAATATGCTCAATTCTCTGTTCTGGGGGTTTAACTTCATCTTCGGCGCCTTGCTTGCCATGTTCTGCGGCGTTTTATTCCGCTGGCTGACAAAGGCGCGGGTCATGACGCGCCAGTATCCGGACAACTATCTGTTAAGCCGGATATCGGGCGTTCTTTTCGACGTGATGATTATCTGCGGCATCGCTTCCATCGATTTTTCCGACCTGGAGGGACTCTGGCTCCCGTTTCTTCTCATGGCGGTCTTGGGCGGCGCCGTCACCATCGTCTACCTGCTCTGGATCTGCAAAATTATCTACCCGGACTATTACTATGAAGGGTTTTTCTCCATGTTCGGCATGATGACCGGCACCATCAGCTCCGGGATTTTGCTGCTGCGCGAGATCGACCCGTACTTTAAGACTCCGGCGGCAAACAACCTGCTCACCGGAAGCGGGTTCGCCATAGTATTCGGCGCGCCCATCTTGGTTTTGATTGCTCTGGCGCCGCAGTCGACCGCTTTGCTGTTTTTGACGCTCGCCGTTATGATCGTCTATTTTATCCTGCTGATGCTGTTCATCGCAAAGGTACGGCGGCAGAAACCGTAAAGAAAAAGCGGCAGCTACGAAGAAAGGCTCTACGTCAACTATTGGAATAGTGTAGCGAATGTATCCGGCAAGCGGCTTTCCTGCTTGCCGGATTTTTGCAACAAAAATAAGACAAAAGGAACGCGCTTTGCTTGTGATTTTTCTTGTTCCGGCAAAAAAAGGCACCAAAAAACAGGCAGCATTCAGCCGAAAGAAACGGCGGCCCGCTGAGGGCAGCAGGTCCTGCAAACGCGGAAAACCGGGAATCGTTTTCAAGAAAATTAAGACGGGGACAGCGGCGGGTCGGTGAAAAATAAAGTAATTAAAACGGAGCCCCCGCCGGCGAGTGTTTTGCACTCTTCCGGCGGGGGTATTGCGTTTCCTTAATTTATTGCTCACATGCTGCCCGGGGGAAAGAGAATCTCTGCTCTCCCCCGGACGCCTTTTCCCTCAGCGTTATTCCCCGTCCGCGATTTCCTCCGAGTCCGCCTTTTGCTTCATGGCGGCAATCTTTGCCTTGTTTGCCGCAATCGCAGCCTTGGAAGCCTTGATTTTTTCGCAGTATTCGGCGTAAGGAGCTTCCGGATTCTCGCCGTTAAGCTCATAATAGAGCTTTCCGATCGCGGTGTAATTCTTTTTAATAATGCTCTCTTCCCCCGCGCTGTTAAAATTCAGGCGGGTAATCTCCAACATCTGCTTCGACTTGGCGACGGCGGTCTCCGCAAAGTCTCCGGCAACGTCTTTCGCGTTTTCGGCAAATTCCCCGGCTTTGCCTTTCATGCTTTCAAATTTCTCATGAAAATCCATACGATCATCTCCCCATTTCAGAAATCCAAGGATTGGTGATACTGAGGCGCCTTCTACATTATACGCGAGCGGCTGTCCGTTGGCAATATCAGTCTCCTGATTCCGGCTTTTTTCCCGTATCGTCCGCAGGCGCTTTGTCCGGCCCCTTCCCTTCTTCGGAAGAATCCTGCGGCGAAGGAACGCAATTCTCTTCGTCCGTGGGGAGAATTTCCGTATGTTCCCGCCNNTGCCGCCGCGACCCGGTTTACAAGCATATCCGCGGGATCCCGCGGGCGGATTTGCGTAAAGTAGATTACCAACGCCGCCGCGACGACGCAGCTGAAAAAGCCGAGCAGCTGGGACACCCTAATCGTTTCCGAGCCGAACAGCATCAGGCTGTCCACCCGCATGGATTCAATGAGGCCTCTACCAAAGCCGTACCAGGCTATGTAGAGGAGA
>DCTG01000037.1 GCA_002329245.1 Clostridiales bacterium UBA1446 | reverse complement strand
CGAGGGCATCGGCCTGTGCCGCACGGAGCACATGTTTTTCGAGGCGGACCGCATCCCCGCCATCCGCGAGATGATCTGCTCCGACACGGTCGCGCAGCGCGAGCGCGCGCTTGGCAAGCTCGAGCCGATGCAGCAGTCCGACTTTGAGGGTATCTTCGAGGCAATGGAGGGCCTGCCCGTCACAATCCGGTATCTGGATCCGCCGCTCCACGAGTTTCTGCCCACCGACGAGGAGGACATCGCGCTGTTGGCGAAGGACTTGGGGAAGACCGTGGAGGAGATCAAGGCCATTATCGCCTCGCTTCACGAATTCAACCCGATGATGGGCTTTCGCGGCTGCCGCCTCTGCGTGGCCTATCCGGAAATCGCCGTCATGCAGACAAACGCGGTCATCAAGGCCGCAATCAGCGTCAAGAAAAAACATCCCGACTGGGAGATGGTTCCCGAGATCATGATCCCGCTGGTCGGCAACGTGAAGGAACTCAGCTTTGTCAAAAAGATCGTCGTCGAGACGGCCGACAAGCTGATTCAGGAATCCGGCGTGAGCCTTGCCTACAAGGTCGGCACCATGATCGAGGTTCCGCGCGCCTGCCTCACCGCGGAAGAGATTGCCAAGGAAGCCGACTTTTTCTCCTTCGGCACAAACGATCTCACGCAGATGACGCTCGGATTTTCCCGGGACGACGCCGGCAAGTTCTTGGACGCCTATTACCAGAAAAATATCCTCGAGTCCGATCCCTTTGCCAGGCTCGACCAGGCTGGCGTCGGCAAGCTTGTGAAATTAGCCGTCGACTTGGGCCGCGCAACGAAACCGGAGCTTAAAATCGGTATCTGCGGCGAACACGGCGGCGACCCGTCCTCCGTGGAGTTCTGCCACAAAACGGGCCTCGACTATGTCTCCTGCTCGCCCTTCCGCGTGCCCATCGCAAGGCTCGCCGCCGCGCAGGCAGCGGTTAACAACAAGGGTGCGAAATAAGATTAAAATAAGAAGTTAGAACAAGTGAACTGCACCCCAATTGTTAGACAGTATGGTATACTGAATAACGATTGGGGTGCAGTTCATTTTGAATGGTGCAATACCCTGTCTTTTTAATAGCCGAGGCTCCGTATGCCGGCTATTTCCTTTGCTTAATGATGCTTTGCTTCAATAGTATCTGGAATAAATAAAATCGCCGTAAGGTTCATAATGATTCCCTGAGTGAAATACGAAACATAACAGGATATTTTTATTCTGTTATGATTAGGCACGATGAGCGTCTCCTTTTGCTTGCGAGTATAACGGTGCTGTCTTGCAATTCTGTTCTCAAGTAATATAATTATATCGCAATGTTTTTGTTTAAAATATAAAAATAGCCTCAAACCTAAAACAATAGTATCATAACTGAGGAATTAATGCCGGGGACTTGCAGGCAATATCAACGGACGGCACGCTGCAGTTTCTTAAAGATTACGGAGCATACGATTTTCCGGTTAAGTTATATCTCGATGACTTTATAAGATAACGCATGGTCATATCAATTGGCACTGGCATAAGCAATTAGAAAATGCTGAAGAGGTCGAGCACGAAAGCAAGCTACAGAAATCATGGGCGATTACGAGCTGGGAAGGATAAATGATATGAGAAAAGGGTTGCTGTGGAACAAAGAAAAACATTATAGACGGCTTGCATCTGTCAACCAAACAGCCATCAGGGAATATAACAGAAGAATGCTATTCGCGCTGACACTAATAGGAGGATTATTGTTGTTGCTGCCGGTTTTTGCAGCACCGTTCAGCAAGACAAAAGCAGACGCTATTCCTTTCTATTTGCTGGTGTCAGCAGTCTTTTTCATCCTGTTCTTTATATTTAAGTTTTCTTATATAAAAAAATACGCTCTTGGCGGACTGTATATTTGTTTTTCCCTCTTTTTTGCGTTGGCCATTTATCTCAGTGTAATTCACACACCCAATATGCGGGCGACAATTCTACTGGGAGCATTTTGTATTGTGCCGCTCGGCTTGATCGACCACCCAAACCGTATGAACCTGTTCGTAGCTTTTTGGTTTACGCTACATACGATTTTGGCGTTTATCCTAAAACCGCAATATGCGCTCGATGATACAATTAATTGCCTGTGTTTTGCGATTCTCGGGTGTTTTATCGGAAACTTAATGATACGGGGACGTTTAGAAGGGTATGAGGCGCAAAGGTTGCTGACGATTGAAAAAGAAACGGATGTGCTAACTGGCCTTTTTAACAGGCGCAAGCTTTATGAAACCTTGGCAGTTCTAGAAACATCAAATGCAGAAAAACCATCCGGGATCCTGATGATTGATATAGATTACTTCAAAGAATTTAATGACAAATATGGTCACGCTGCCGGTGACAAATGCATGAACCGCCTGGGAGAAATGTTTTTACAATTCACACAGAGCTTTCGGATCCATTTCTATCGTTACGGGGGTGAGGAATTCGTGGCGATAGCATATGGATACGGAGAGACAGAATTGTTATCCAACGCAGAAAGTCAGCGAATTGCCGTGCAAAGCATGGATATAGACGGGCGCCATATTAGCGTTAGTATTGGAGTGGCTTGCTGTGGCGACCAGCAAGTTCGAAATTATGAAAATGTAATTGATCGAGCGGATAAGGCCGCTTATTCCGCTAAGCACGCCGGACGAAACATAGTGCGCGCGGAGCCGAAGGAAATGGAGACATAACATATTCCGCAATCAATGGAGTGTTGACATGCCCGTGTGTAAAAGCAAGAGCCATTAACCGGCAACAAAGGCCGTCGGTTTGGTATCGAATATAGAAAGAGAATAAAAGCCTAAAGCAAGCGATATGATCTATGGAGGATAAACTTGTTTTTCGGCCAAGCGCAAGGAATCCGGCAAGCGGTTCACCGCCTGCCGGATTTCGTTTTGCGCTGCCGCAAGATTTAAAAGAGAACCGATTTACAGATCGTAGTAATGGGCAAACTCCGCGGGATGCGGGATCTTGTTGATGGCTTCGGCTTCCTCCCGCTTGAGTTTGATCCACCGGTCCAAAAGCTCCTTCGGAAACACGCCGCCGCGGGTCAGATACTCGTAGTCCTGCTCCAAAGCGTCCAACGCTTCGTCCAGGGATCTGGGCAGGGAAGAGAGCTTTTTCCGTTCCTCCTCCGGAAGATGATACAGGTTGCAGTCGAAAGGCCCCCAGCCGTTTTCGTGCGGGTCGATCTTGTTCAGAATCCCGTCGATCCCCGCCATCAAAATCGCGGAGTAGGCATAATAGGGGTTGCAGGTAGCGTCCGGATTTCTCAGCTCAAACCGTTTTGACTTGGGAGACCTTGCGTAAGCGGGAATGCGAATGACGGCGCTTCTGTTTGAGGTCGCGTAGCCGATCGTCACGGGCGCCTCGAAGCCGGGCACCAGGCGCTTATAGGAATTTGTCGAGGGATTGGTCAGCGCGCAGAGGGACCGTGCGTGCTTTAACAGGCCGCCCATAAACCAGTGCGCCTCCCGGCTCAGCCCGGAATAGCCGGCTTCGTCGTAAAAGACGGGCTGCCCGTCCTTCAAGAGCAGCATATGCACGTGCATGCCGTTTCCGGCCTCGGAAAAGAACGGCTTCGGTAAAAAGGTGGCCGTCCTGTTGTCCGCAACCGCGGCGTTTTTCACCACATACTTGATGATCATGGTTTTGTCGGCCATGTCGAGCATTTCCCCAAGCTCGACCTCGATTTCAAGCTGTCCGGGGCCGCCCACCTCATGGTGATGGTATTTGACCTTGACCCCCCAATTTTCAAGAAGCTGGCACATTTTGCTGCGCAGGTTATATGTAACGTCATGCGGGGGCGTAATATGATAGCCGCCTTTTATCGGAACATGATACCCCAAATTGACGCGGTCTTCTCGACCGCTGTTCCACTCCGCCTGCGCCGTATCCAGATGATACGCCACGGTATTCGGGGTGCATGTGTAGCTTACGTGATCCAAGACGTGAAACTCGAATTCGGGGCCGATAATCATGGAATCGGCAATTTTGGTTTCGCGTAAATACTCCTGCGCGCGAAGGGCCACGTTTCGCGGATACTGGCCGAAGGGCTTGTTTCCGTCCGGATCGATCACAAGCACGTTCCCGGTCATCGTGAGGGTGGGCACGTCCGCAAACGGGTCGATGTGGGCGCTGGAAAGATCGGGGATAAAAACCATGTCGCTTTTTTCCACTTTGGCGTAGCCGTAGTTGGAGCCGTCAAACCCGATTCCGTATTGCATGATGTCCTCGTTGAGCCGCTCCGCCGGAATCGTAACATGCCTCCACCGGCCGCCGATGTCGATCATTTTAAAGTCTATCATCGCAATTGCGTTTTGCCTGCAGAAGTTTTGTGTTTCGATTACGTTTGAAACCATATGAGCCTCCGTCAGTATAGATTGATAAGCCCGCGAATAGAGCCTACTCCACGACATTATATAGTAAAATATTTAGGGTATCAATAAAAAATTCATCGCAGGCTGAAGCGGGATTCGGTTTTGTTTCCCGGCAAAACGCCGTATTTTACTGTTGCTAAGTAGCCTGCGAAACCGATATAATGGGCAGTGTAAAATCTTCCGCATCGCGGCAAATGGAGAAGAGAAGTATGATCAGACCATATTGCGGGAAAACCCCGCGCATTGAAGCCGGTTCCATCGTCTTTGAGACGGCAAGCGTCATCGGCGACGTTATCATCGGGACGGAGGTGGGAATTTGGCCGGGAGCCGTCCTGCGGGCGGACTGCGCGCCGATCTTCGTCGGCTCGGGCACCTCTATACAGGATAACAGCGTGGTGCATGTCAGCGTCGATATCCCCACCGTAATCGGGAAGGACGTCACCGTCGGCCACGGGGCGATTCTGCACGCGTGCGTCCTCGAGGACGAGTGTCTCATCGGGATGGGCGCCATTGTCTTGGACTGCGCCGTTGTGGGAAAACACAGCATCGTGGGGGCGGGCGCGCTTGTGACGAAGGGGACCGTAATTCCGGAAGGCAGCTTGTTTTTAGGGAGTCCCGGGAAGGTCGTCCGGCAGCTGAGCGAGGAAGAAATCGAGGAAATCCGCGCATATGCCTCCCGCTATAAGGGATACACAAAAGAGTATATCAGGGAAAACAAGGCGGGGCTGAAATTCGGCGATTCCGATTTTCCGCCGGCGCGGCCTGTGTAAAGGGATGAGAACCATGGGGCCTGAGGAAAAAAGCGTGTGGGAAGAGCGGTTTGACAGGTGGATTGACGCCCGGGAAGAGNNATGGCGGCGCGCCTGATCAAAATCCGCAGCGTCCGGTCGGCGCCGCAGCCGGGCATGCCGTACGGCCCGGGGCCGGCCGAAGCCTTGGCCGAAGGGCTGCGCATCTGCAGAGAGGCCGGGTTTTTCGTGAAAAATTATGACAACTATGTGGGGACGGCGGATGTAAACGAAAAGGAACGGATGCTCGATATCCTCGTGCATTTGGACGTCGTGGACGCAGGGGCCGGCTGGGAAACGGATCCGTTTTCCGCCGTCGTCCGGGACGGGATGCTGATCGGCCGGGGCGCCTTGGACGATAAGGGTTCCGCGGCCGCGGTCATCCTCGCCCTGCGCGCGCTGCGCGAGACCGGCGCCCCGCTGCGGTATAACGCAAGGCTTCTCATGGGCACGGACGAGGAATCGGGCTTCTCGGACCTTCGCTATTATTATGCACGGGAACCCTACGCGCCCCATACCTTTTCCCCCGACGCGCTTTTTCCGGTGGTCAATACGGAAAAAGGGAGATTTTTGGTCTCCGGCAGGATGTGCTGGAAAGAGCCGCTGCCCGAGCCGGGGATTCTTTCCCTCTCCGGCGGGATCGGGGAGAATGTCGTGCCTCCCGAAGCGGAAGCCGTGGTCAGAGGATACGACGCAAAAACGGTGCGGGAAGCCTGCGCCCGGGCGCAGGAAGAAAGTGGGGTCCCCTTTTCCGTTTCGGAGGAGGACGGCGCCGTCCGGATCATTGCGCGGGGGAAAAACGCCCATGCCTCCACCCCCGAGCTGGGGAACAACGCCGTAACCGCGCTGCTTTCGGCGCTTTGCCTGCTTCTCCCGGCGAAGGGAGAGGCGCAGGAAGCCCTGCATGCCCTCAATACTCTGTTTCCGCACGGGGATCATGCGGGGGCGGCCTGCGGCATCGCTCAGTCGGACGAAACCTCCGGCGCGCTGACGCAGGCGCTTACCATGCTCCGCCTGGAGGAAGACGGCCTGTCGTTTTCCGCGGACCTGCGCGTTCCCCTCTGCGCGACGGAGGAAAACTGCGGGAATCTTCTGCGCGCCCGGCTGAAGGACGCGGGATTTTCCGTGCGGGGGGAGATGCAGAAGGCGCACCATGTTCCCGCGGAGGACCCCTTTGTCAAAACCCTGCTTTCCTGCTATGAGCGCTGCACCGGAGAAAAAGGCTGCTGCCAGACGCTCGGCGGCAACACCTACGTACACGGGATTCCTGGCGGCGTGGCGTTCGGCTGCCGGATGCCCGGTTTTGAGGGCAATCTGCACGCGGCGGGAGAGCGGGCCAGCATCAGGGACCTTCTCACGGCGTCCAAAATCTTTGCCCGCGCTATCTGGGAGATCTGCGCCTGAAGTTAGAAGGAGATCCGAGACATCTGCCGGTAAATTTCGATTCCTATTCCGGATATAGGGGGTGGAAGCCATGATGAACGCGTTTGATCTGAAATGTTTTCTGATCCTTGCCCGTACGCTCAGCTTTACCGGAACGGCGCAGGAGCTTTTCCTGTCCCAGCAGGCGGTCAGCCAGCGCATTTCCCGCCTGGAGCGCGAACTTGGGTTTCCGCTTTTTGTCCGGAACCGCAATTATGTAAAGCTCACGAAGGCGGGCGAACGCTGCTATGAGTTTTTGCTGCCCGCGGAAAAACAGTACGAGGCCATCGTGGAAGAATGCCGGAAGGAGTTTGCGGAACAGTCCAAAATCCTGCGCGTGGGATACCAGAATATGCTTGACTGGGGTCCCGTCCTGAACGACGCGCAGGAAAAGCTGCGCCGGGAGGTGCCGGGCCTGACCCTCTTAGGGGAGCTGTTCGACGCCGCCACGCTCTCCGAACGCCTGCGGCAGCGCCAGGTCGATATGATCATTATTTACGAGCGGTTTATTCCGAAATTGGACGGTCTGCTGAAGCTTGAGATCATACGCATGCCGCTTCTTCTTCTGGTTTCCGCCAAAAATCCGAAAGCCACGGAAACGGCGACCTACCGCGATTTTATCCGCGAGCCGTTTGTCGAGGACGCGTTCGGCGGCGAGACGCTGCCCGAAACCCTGCACCGCGCGCGGAAAACGGCGTCGCTTTGCGGACTGGACCCTTCGGAGATCATCGTCGTGCCGAACCGCGATTCCGCGAATATTGCCGCGGAGTTGGGGCAGGGCATTATCGTCGGTACGAAGTTCAGCTGGGCGCGGAAATCCGCGGCAATCCGGCAGTATAGGACGGAAGCGGAGGAATCGCTCGTCTGCCTGTGGAATGAGGACGAAGAAAACCCTTTGGTGCCGAAATACGCAAAATACCTGCAGGAGGCGTACCGGGAGCGGGAAATCGTTCCGTAAGAGCGTAACAAGTTCGACATGATGAAGGAATAGATTGGCGCACTGACAACGCCCGTGTTGTCAGTGCGCCATATTTCTTTGTTTCACAAAGCGCCCGAAACGTGGTATGCTCAATACGGGGCGGACATGGGTTCGCCTGTACCGGCCGGGCGCGCTTTGGAGCGGCGCATGAAACGGCCGGATTCAATCGTAAGATCGCAGCAGGATCGCGAAATAATTAGAAATGTATCAGAAGAAAAGGAGCATGATAGCGTGGAGCAGGTATTTGCCAATATGACTGGCGGAGGACCGGTTTCCGTCTACGTCGAGAACGGAAGGATTACCCGGGTCCGTCCTCTGCAGATTCCGGAATCGGATTTTCCGAAGCCCTGGGTGATCGAAGCGGGCGGAAAAACGTACGAACCGCCCAAAGCGTTCCGTCTTTCTCCTCCCGTACACGGGGAAAAGAACCGGGTCTATTCGGAAGACCGTATCCTCTATCCCATGAAGCGCGTGGATTTCGACCCCAAGGGCGAGAGAAATCCCCAAAACCGCGGAAAGTCCGGCTATGAACGGATTTCCTGGGACGAAGCAATTGAAATCGTGGCGAGCGAAATCAAAAGGATTCAGGAAACCTACGGAGAAGCGGCCCTGACGGGAATGACCTCTTCTCACCACAACTGGGGCGTCGTGGGCTACAAGATGGGTCCCTTCCACCGGTTTATGCACATGCTGCATTATACGCCGGTCTACGACAACCCGGATTCCTGGGAAGGCTGGCACTGGGGCGCCACCCACACCTACGGGTTCCAGTGGCGGCTCGGTATGCCGGAGCAGTTCGATCTTCTCGAGGACACGCTGCAAAACTCGGAGATGATCGTCTTCTGGTCCAACGACCCGGACAGCACCCGCGGCACCTATTCCGGACAGGAGTCCCATATCTGGCGCGTCTGGCTGAAGGAAAAGGGCGTCAAGTGCGTTTTCATCGACCCGCTTTACAACTATACCAACGCGGTGATGGACGGAACCTGGCTGGCTCCGCGTCCCGGTTCGGACACCGCGCTCGCCATGGCGATCGCTTACGTCTGGATTACCGAAGACACCTTCGACCATGAGTACGTGAATAACCGCACCTACGGATTTGACCGCTTTAAGGAATACATTCTCGGAAACGGAGACGACAAGCTTCCCAAGACTCCCGAGTGGGCCGAGGCGGAGTCCGGCATTCCCGCCCGGAAGATCCGCGGCCTTGCCCGCGCGTGGGCGAAGCACCGCACCTGCCTTTCCTCTGGCTGCCGCGGCGGCCAGGGCAGCGCCTGCCGCACCGCCTTCGGCACCGAATGGGCCCGGATGATGGTTCTGCTGCAGGCCATGCAGGGACTTGGAAAGCCCGGTATCTCCATCTGGGGCACCACGATGGGCGCGCCCGCCAGCTACAAGTGGTTTCCGGGCTACGCCGAGCCGGAGGGGCAGATGGGCCGCTCCAGCGTGGCGAAGAACAAGATCTGCTTCAGCAACCCCACGAAGCAGCGCCTGTTCCGCCTGACCCTGCCGGACGCGATTCTGAACGGCAAGGACTGGTTCCGCGGAGAAGGCTTCTGCGGCAACTCGCTCGAGCAGCAGTTTACGGAGAACGTCTATCCCCAGGAGGGGAAGGTCCACATGTTCTACCGTTACGGCGGCAGCTTCATGGGCACCATGTCGGACACCAACAAGTGGGTCAAGATGTACCAGAGTCCGGAATTGGAGTTTATTGTGAATCAGGACTGCTGGTTCAGCAGCGAAACCATGATGGCGGACGTAATCCTTCCGGCCTGCACGAACTTCGAGCGCAACGACATCGGCGAGTGGGCCACCTGCGGCGGCTACACGACCAACGCCCACATCGGAAACAACTGGAGAGTCGTCGTGCGGCAGCAGAAGGCGATCGAGCCGCTGGGCGAATCCAAGTCCGACTATGAAATTCTCCGGCTGATTGCCGCGAAGCTCGGCCGCGAGGAGGAGTTTACGGAGGGCAGAACCGAGGACGACTGGGCGCGCCTCTTCTTTGAAAGCTCCGACATTGCCAAGGACGGCGACATCACCTGGGAAGAGTTCAACCGCAAGGGCTATTATCTCATTCCCTGCCCCGAAGACAGAAAGCCCACGCCCTCCCTGCGCTGGTTTGCCGAGGGCCGGGACTGCGACACGCCCGACACGGGCAACCGGAAACGGCTTGCCGGGAAGCCGAAGGAATTGGGCACCTACACCGGCCTGATCGAATTTGCCTCCAAATCCTTGGAGGACAACCTTCCGGACGACAAGGAGCGCCCCGTGGTGCCGCACTTCATTCCCTCTTGGGAAGGCTACGGAAGCGAGCCGTGGAAGAAGTACCCGCTGCAGATCATCATGCCGCACCCGCGTTTCTCCTTCCACACCCATTACGACAAACATGAGTCCTGGCTCGACGAGATTCCCATGCACCGGGTGGAAAAGGACGGCTACGCCTGGTGGCCCTGCCGCGTCAATCCGAAGGACGCCGCGGCGCGCGGCATCAAGGACGGCGATATTATCGAGCTGTACAACGACCGCGGCAGCGTCCTGTGCATCGCCTCGGTGACCGAGCGCGTTCCCGCCGGCGTCCTGCACAGCTACGGCTGCTCCGCGAAATACGACCCCATCGAACCGGGCGTTGCCGGCTCTACGGACAAGGCGGGCTGCGTGAATCTTCTCACCGCCTCGACCATGCTTTCCAAAAACGCGCCCGGCATGACCCCCAATTCCTGCGTCTGCGAAATCCGCAAATGGGAGGCGTAAAATAATGAAACAATACGCGATTGCAATTGATATTACCCGCTGCGACGGCTGCGGATCCTGCTTTCTCGCGTGCAAAGACGAGTACACGGGAAACGACTATCCGCCCTATTCCGTCGCCCAGCCGAACCACGGCCATAAGTGGATGAACCTCCGGGAAGTGGAGCAGGGGACCGGCAGCAAGGTGAAGATGGACTACATCCCCATCCTGTGCCAGCACTGCGAAAACCCGGTCTGCGCCGAAGGCGCGCCGGAAGGCGCCGTCTATACCCGGCCGGACGGCATCGTGATTCTCGACCCGGTCAAGTCGAAAGGCCGGAAGGACATGGTGGAAAAGTGCCCCTACGGCGCCATCTACTGGAACGAGGCGCTCGGCGTTCCGCAGAAGTGCACGCTCTGCGCGCACATGCTTGACGCCGGCGAAAAGACCGTTCGCTGCGTGGAATCCTGCCCGACGCAGGCCCTGCACTTCGGCGACGTAAACGACCCGAACAGCGATATCTCGAAGTACCTCGCCGCCAAAAAGGGCCATGTGGAAGATCTGAATCCCGAATTCGGAACAAAGCCCCGTATCCGGTATATCGATCTGACGAAGCCCTTTATCGCCGGCGAAGCGGTACTCTCCGACAAGCCCGGNNGGCGAGCCGGCGGAAGGCGTGAAGGTCACGCTGACCGAGGTCGAGAGCGGCAAGGCGCTCGAGACGGAAACGGACTTTCTCAGCGACTTTGAGTTCAAGGCGCTTGCAGCCGGGAAGAACTACAAGCTGCGCCTTGAAAAGGAAGGCTACCTCCCGGAAGAGCGCTCCCTGTGCCTGACGCAGGCCGTCAATACCGGCGAGATTGTCCTCAAGCGCAAATAAAGCCGTAAAACACAATAAGAAGCGAAAAACAATCTTAGAATTGAAACGAAACCGGCAGCCAATTGGCTGCCGGTCTCGTTTCAATATTGCTCTCTGTTGGCTTGTTTCAGCCATAGGAATCAATGTTAGGAATTGAGAGGCGTATTTTTTACAGACATGGCGCGCCGACCCCGACGCGCCTTCGCATTTTCCTCTTCATTCTGTGCGCATTGTCAAAAATCCGGCAAGCAGTTTTTCACCGCTTGGCGGATGCTTTGTTTTACTCTGCCCCTATAATTGACATAGAGCCTTATTTCGGTGCTTTTTCGCGGATCAGGTCCAAAATTGCCTCTCCCGCCATCATCAGGCCCGCGCAGGCGGGCACCCAGGGGGCGCTGGCCGGAACGCTCCGGCGCACGGCGGAAGGGGCGGAGGGCGGGGAGGGCTTGACCGGCGTTTCGGTGGAGAAGAGCACCTTCAGGTGCAGAACCCCGCGCCCGCGCAGCTCATGGCGCATCACACGGGCAAGCGGACAGCCGGAGGTTTCCGCAAGGTCGGCAATCCTGAGACGGCCGGGGTCGAGCCTGTTTCCGGTTCCCATGGCTGAGATGATGGGGATGTCTTTTTCGCGGGCGGTCAGAATCAGATCGATTTTATCGGTTACCGAGTCGATCGCGTCAATGATATAGTCGAACCCGCCCGCGAATATCTCCTCCCGGACCGACGCGCTGTAGCGCCCGACAATCGGCGTTACGATGCAGGCGGGATTGATATCGCGCACCCGCTCCGCCATCACTTCCGCTTTCGGGCGGCCGAGCGTGGAATGCAGCGCAATGATCTGACGGTTTAAATTGGTGGGTTCCACGGTGTCGCCGTCCACGAGGGTCAGCATCCCGACGCCCGCGCGGGCAAGGGCCTCCGCGGCGGCGCCGCCGACGCCGCCCAGCCCGAATACGGCCGCCCGGGCGGTAAACAGGCGCTCGAGCGCCGTACCGCCAAGAAGCCTTCTCGTGCGTTCGAACTGATCCGGCATACACGGTTCCCGTTCCCTTCAGGCAAGTTTCTGAATATAAAAGGCGGCAGGACTGCGAAAGCAGACTTGCCGCCTTTTTGCTGCGGAAGCTGCAAAACAGCGAAAACGAATAATATTACCCTGCCTGCGGCGGCTTCCCGGCCGCTCAGGCGGTGACGAAGCGCAGTCCGAAACCGGGCTCGCCCATCTCATACTTCGCCGAAGCTTCCTTATACCAGTCGTCATACGCTTCGGTCATCATGAGGTTTTGCGCCAGGAGTTTCCAATAGGGGATGTCCTCTCCCACGAAGTAAAGGATATGGTAACCGTAATCGGTCTCCACAATGCCGCTGTCGCCGGCTTTGCGCGAGGGATCAAAGCACCAGTCGTTAAACGCGGTTACCATCTGGCCCTTGTATACTCTCTCATAGAGTCCGCCCTTATCCTTGGAGCCGGCGTCGGCGCTGTTTGCCTGCGCAAGCTCGGCAAAGTAGGCCTCCGTAGCCCCTCCGGTTTTCCAGATGTTATAGAGTTCTTCCGCCTTGTTCTTGGCGTCCGCCTTTTGCTCTTCGGTCGGTTCGTCGGCGCCTTCGGAGACTTCGGGCTGAATCAGAACATGGCGAACGTTCACCGTATTGTAGGTGTCGAGGAAACGGTTCTGGAAGAGCAGGACGTAATATCCGTACTCGGTTTCAAAGAAAGCCGCGTCACCCGCCGTACGGCTGTCAAAAAGCCAGTCGGCCGCTTCGGCGCTTACATAGGAGGAAATATAGGAATGATTATAACCGGAGGCGGTCGTGAGCGAAGCGTCGGCATAGCTGTCTTTGCTGTCTTCCGGCGCGTACTCCTGCGTTAATGCCGTAAAGTCCTCCCCGTTTTTCAAACGCGCGACCATGTCGCTGGCGGCGGCAAGAGCGGAAGCCTTCGCCTGGGTATCGTCTCCGCCTTCGTCGGCTGTGCCGGAGAAGAAGTAATAGCGGTAGTCCACCTTGTCCAAAGCGTTGGGGTTTTCCTGATAATAGGCGTTAAGCTCCTCGTCGGAGTAAACCATCTGGCTCTTCAAATGCTGCAGATACTCGTCCGCCAGGTGGGAGTATGTGATATGCCGGAAAAAGATTTCCTCCGTCATGGTTTTGCCGTGGGATTTATAATACGCTTCGCGGGTAATTCCGTATGCGTTGCAGAGTTTGTCGATATCCGTCCGGATGGACTCGATATCGTCCAGCCCTTCCTGAGAAAGGGAAAATCCCGCTTTTTCCGCCTCTTTGGCAAGCACGATGGTCTCCTGCATGTTCTTCAGCGCTTGTTCGAGAATAAAGTCGTACCAGCTCTGTGTTTCGCTGTAGGGCTGGCTCTTCAGGGACTTTTCGGGATTGACAATGTAGGAGAAATACTCTCCGTAATTGCTTTGAATCTGGTTATACGTCGTATTGAAATAGTATTGCACATCGGCGGCCATAAAGCTCTCGTCCCCGATGCGGACGGCTGTGGCATGCTTCTGCAGGATATTGGAGTTCCAGCCGATCAGAAGCAGAAAAACAACGATCACGCCGATTAGTGTGCCGGTATAGAATCTCATTTTCCTCTGTGTTTTTTTACTTTCGGCCAGTTGCCTGATTTCTCTTTCCGAAAGCCCGCTGGCCAGCGACTCCCGGCGCTGCTTTTTTTCTCTCGAAGCGCTCATGAAAAGTTCATTCCTCTCGTCACATAGAAATACAAAAAGACGGCAGGCGATGTTCCCGCCGACCGGAAACCGGCAAAGAATCGTCTTGTCCGGGCGGCATTACCGGAAGTTCATACGGGAGCGGCCGCAA
This sequence comes from Clostridiales bacterium UBA1446, assembly GCA_002329245.1. Classification (GTDB taxonomy): domain Bacteria; phylum Bacillota; class Clostridia; order Oscillospirales; family Oscillospiraceae; genus UBA1446. The sequence continues at coordinate 6,456 of DCTG01000037.1, read as the reverse complement.
GTAGAGCTATTATATCGCAAAGCGGCACCGCTTGCAAGAGGAAAAGCTCTGCAATACAGGGGGTTCATAAATAGTTTACACTTGCGCGGACAAAGAAAGGCGGGCGGCCTTAAGCCTTCTGCTGCGGCGCTTTGCCGGGCTTTTCCGGCAAAGCAAAAGAACGGGAGCGAAAGCTCCCGTTTTTACAATTATCCCCGCGCCGGCCGTGCGAGCCCAATTACAACCTGCACACAGCTGCAGGTGGGTTGCCTCCACAATGCTTCTCTGCTTCCAACATCCGCCGGTCGCGGCGGGAGGCCTGCAATCCACATTGTGAGTTGATCCGGCATCCCTTATTCGTAATGTGGGTTTAAACGGACCCGTCACGCACCGGGCAGGGAGAGCGCGCCTAAGGCTTAATCGTCCTCTTCCTCGTCCTCGTCGTCATACAGGGATTCCATAAACTTTTCATAAACCGCTTCCAGCTCCGCCTCGCTGTCGAGCGTGACGAGCTGTTCCTCGCCGCCCTCCTGCAGCACCCGCAGGATAATCATGCCGAGGTCTTCTTCGCCCTCCTGGGCCGCGGCTTCCTGCGCCTGCGCGGGAAGAAAAGCCATATAGACTTGCCCGTTATACTCTATTGTATCCAAATGTTCCAGTTCAAATTCGTTTCCCTCTTCATCAACGATGGTGAGGTAATTGCCGCCGTAAGTATCGCCCATACGCCTCGCTCCTTTCGTGGCGAAAGCGCAAAGGCGCTTATCGCAGCTTTATTGTAACGCGCGGAAACCTAAAAAGCAAGAGGAGAAAAGGGCGAAAACCGCAGGGAGATTTCGACAGGGACATGATTGACAAGCCGTGCTATAATGTTACTGTGCCGGAACCGTGCTTCGGCGGAGCCTATTGGCTGCCGGCCGGTTTGGACGCTTTTTCTTCGGATTGCACCCGCATCGGTGCAGGAGGTGTTCTATTGGCGAATAACAGCAGAAAGAAGGGCCGGACCGGCGTGGCCGGGCGTGTGGCCTTCTGGGCGGCGCGGGTAATCGTAACGATACTTCTGATCGGCATTACGACAAGCGCAATTTTAACCTGTTTTGCCGCGGCCTACATCAAGACCTATATCCAGCCGTATACGGATTTGAACCTGAAAGATTTTTCCATGGATCTGACGACGATCGTTTACTATACGGATCCGGACACGGGCGAGCAGGTGGAGATGCAAAGGCTCTATGCGGAGGAAAACCGGGTTTGGGTTCCGTATGATGAAATTCCAAAAGACCTGGTGAACGCGACAATTGCGATTGAGGACCAGCGGTTTTTGAAGCATCAGGGCGTCGACTGGTACCGCACGGCCGGCGCGTTTGTGAACATGTTTTTAGGGATGAAGGACACCTTCGGCGGCTCGACCATCACACAGCAGCTCATCAAGAATATTACGGAAAACGACGAGGTTACCGTCCGGCGCAAGATACTTGAGATTTTCCGCGCGTTGGAGTTCGAGCGGAACTACTCGAAAGAGGAGATCATGGAGTGGTACCTCAACTACGCCTACTTCGGAGAGGGCTGCTTTGGCGTAAACGCGGCTTCCAATATGTACTTCGGGAAGCATGTGTCCGAATTGAGCCTTGCGGAATGTGCGAGCTTGATCGGCATTACGAACAACCCTTCCGTGTATGATCCCTATATCAACCGGGACAACAACAAAGCCCGGCAGAAGCTGATTTTGTTCGAAATGAAAGACCAGGGCATGATCTCCGAGCAGAAGTACGAGGCTGCCCTCGCGGAAGAACTGAATTTCCGGCGCGGGGAGAAGGAAGAAGCGCCGGTGAACGTCTATTCCTGGTATGTGGACCAGGTCATTACGGACGTCATAGACGATCTGGTGGAACAGTACGGTATTTCCAAAAAAATTGCCGCCCAGATGGTATATTCCGGCGGGTATCAGATTTTCTCCAACATGGACCCGCGGGTCCAGGCCGCCGTGGACAGCATTTACGGCGATTTGGAGAACCTGCCCTACGTATCGAAAAAGAGCGGCCAGCAGCTTCAGTCCGGCATCACGGTGATCGACTCCAAAACCGGGCAGGTGGTGGCGACCGCCGGCGGCATGGGAGAAAAGACGGGCAGCAGAGGCTGGAGTCGGGCTTCCAACAGCCTCAGGCCGCCGGGCTCCTCGATCAAGCCCATTTCCGTATACGCGCCGGCGCTGGAGTTGGGGCTGCTCCTTCCGAACAGCGTATATGACGACACGCCTCACATGATCCTGAACGATTCCTTCTGGCCGATCAACGTGGATCTGACCTATTCGGGGCTTACGACCGTGTATAACGCGGTGCGGGTTTCCAAAAACACCGTCGCCGTCAAGGTGCTCAATGAAGTGACACCGCAGTTTTCCTATGAGTGCCTCATCAACAAGTTCGGCATCACAAGTCTCGTAAAGCGGCAGGAGACGGACGGGCAGGTCTTTTCGGACATCGACCTCGCGCCGCTCGCCTTGGGCGGACTTACCAAAGGCGTCAGTACGCTTGAGATGGCGGCCGCGTTCGGTGTGTTTGCCAACGACGGCATCTATACGGAGCCCACAACTTATTCCAAGGTGCTCGACAGCGAGGGGAACGTGATTTTGGACAACACGCCGAAAAGCTCCGTTGTCCTGAGCGAAAAAACGGTCTTCTATATCAACAACATGCTGGAAGGAGTTGTCTCTTCCGGCACCGGTACGAGAGCAAAATTCGACAATATGACCATCGCGGGAAAAACGGGCACCACGACGAGCAAAAAAGACACCTGGTTTGTGGGCTACACCCCGTATTATGTGGCGGCGGTCTGGGTCGGGTACGACACGCAGGAGCGCGTCGACCTGAGCATCAACCAGGCGCCGGTTCTCTGGGGGAAAGTCATGTCGAAGGTGCACGAAGGGCTTCCGAACAAAGAGTTTAACGAGCCTTCGGACCTTGTAAGGGTGACCTACTGCCTGGACAGCGGATTATTGGCCACGGAAGCGTGCGCGCACGATCCGCGCGGCAGCAGGGTGACCACCGGTTCTTTCATCCGGGGCGACCAGCCGAAAACCTATTGCACCCTCCATGTGCCGGCGGACATCTGCGATACCGTCCGCACGTTGGAGGACGGAACGAAGATCGACTATCACTATATGGCGGGTCCTTACTGTCCGGCGGAATCGGTAAAGCATGTCTCTCTGCTCGACTATGTCCGGACCAACCTGACGCTCGAGAACGGAAGAACGCCGAAAATCGAGGATGCCCAGTGCATGCTGTCCTATTATAAGAATTTCGGCCCCTGCCTGGTGCACAACGAAACCGGATATCCGCCCTGGGAGACCCCGCCGCCTCCGCCCGAGGAGCCCTACGAGCCCGTCGATCCGGGCGAAACCGGGATCCCGCCCGATCCGGGCGGGGAGGAACCCGGAAATTCCGGGGACCCGAACGGCTCCAACGGGAATCCGGACTCAAACTGGATCGAGCAGTTCTTCGGTTTTTAAACGAGAAAACGCTTTTGTCAGCCAACCCCAAAACGGTGCTGCTGGCGAAGCGTGAAACGGCGCGTCTTGCCGATAGGTTTGGTATTGACGGATATGCTTCTAAGCTGAAAAGGCATTCCCGCAGCTATCTTTAGCCGCGGGAATGCCCTTTTTTTTATACAAAACTGTATACCATCATCCCGGACTGTGCCCCCGCCTCGCCGCAAGATGGGCTCCCCATGCGGGGAGCTGGCGCGCAGCGCCTGAGGGGTGACGTCCTTTCACAGCGCCCGCAAACATCGCACGAAAGGTAGGGCGCGACGACCTCGGCGCGCCGTGAAAAAAACTCCCCTTTCGGGGGGGCGGCGGTGTCCTTCGCCATGTCAAAACACACTGCTTGCAGGGCCCGCTGCCCTCAGCGGGCCGCCGCTTCCTTCGATCTTCTCTTCCGTTCCCCCGTCAAAGGAGGAGCTGGATGCAAGGAAGCGTAATCATGGACAGGAGCGTGCTGAACACGACGCATTTGGCGCCCAACTCGGCGTCTCCGTCGTACCGGGACGCCAAAGCGGCCGTCACCGTGGCCGCCGGCATGGCCATCAGAAGCGTGGAAACACCGGTAATCATGGGATCGACGTGAAGCAGGCGCAAAACGGCGAGCAGCGCGAGCGGGATGAGGAGAAGCCGCACGAAGGTCAAATACAGAACCAACTTGTTCGCAAGCTTTTTCAGGTCCGCTTCCGCCAAAATGGTTCCGACCACCATCAGGGAAACGGGCGTCGTGCAGTTGCCGATCCGGTTGATCGTTTTCCCGAAAAACTCGGGAAGCGGAATGGAAAGCGCCATGACAAGCGCGCCGAGAAAAACGGCGACGATACAGGGATGCAGCAGAGCGCTCAGAAAGCCCGCCCGCCCGGGTCCGGGCGCAATCTTCTCCTGAAACATGTGCAGTCCATAGGACCAAAGCAGCAGACGCAGCGGGATCATAAAGACGGCTAAATACAAAACGCCCTGCGAGCCGTAAAGCCCCTCGATGATCGGCAGGCCGAAAAAGTTCGCGTTGGAGAACGCGGTCGCAAAGCGGAGGATTTTTTTCTGGTCGCCTTCCGCCATGGGATAGAGCGCGAAGCCGAGCAGAATGGCAATCAGGTGGGCGGCCGCGGAGATCAGCAGAAGCTGCAGGAATACCGAAAAGGGGACGCCCGAGCCGCTCTCCTGCGCGAATACGTCCACGATGTTGCAGGGCAGAATGATGTATAGGAGAAGGTCGGTCAGACTTTTTCGGGAAGCCGGGGTAAGGATGTCCAACCGGCGCGCCAGGTAGCCTGCAAGCATCATCAGCAGGACCATACCCTGAAGGTTCAGCAGGACGGTAAGATTGGACATGATGAAGACTCCTGTTCCGAATAAACAATTTCAACCGCCTGCCCGAATCGGGCAGGCGGTCGTTTGTTGCGGTGCCGTAATTACTTGAGTTCGACTTTCGCGCCGGCTTCTTCCAGCTTGGCCTTGAGAGAATCCGCCTCGTCCTTCGAAACGGCTTCCTTGATCGCCTTGGGGGCCTCTTCGACAAGAGCCTTCGCCTCGGCAAGACCTAAACCGGTAATCTCGCGGACAACCTTGATGACCTTGATCTTGTTCGCGGCGTCAAAGCTGGCGATGACCACGTCAAATTCGGTCTTCTCTTCCGCGGGAGCGGCAGCGGCGGCGGTGGGAGCGGCTACGGCGACGGCGGCGGGAGCGGCCGCGGAGACGCCGAATTCATCTTCCAGAGCGTGTACGAGTTCGGACAGTTCGAGGACGGTTAAATTCTTTACCTGATCGATCAGAGCGGTGATTTTTTCGCTTGCCATTTTTTATACCTCCATAATTCGTTCATTTCGTTGATTTGGGCGGCGATGCGCCCGGTACGGGTTTATGCGGACTTCTTTTCGGCTATGGCGTTGAGCGCTACGGCTAAGCCGCGGATATTGGCGTTTAAGACGTTGACAAGGCCGGAGATCGGCGCGATCATGGTGCCAAGCATCTGCGCCTGGAGCACTTCCTTCGCGGGCAGGGAGGCGAGCGCTTTCACCTCGTCCACGGAAATGACGCGGCCGTCCACAAAGCCGGCTTTCATAAAGAACTTCTTGCCCTGCATTTTTTCGCAGAACTTGCTGATAATCCGCGCGGGCGCGACGGGGTCGTCCATGCTGATTGCAAGGGCGGTCGTGCCGTTTAGAACGGAAGAAAGCGAGTCGAAGCCGGCGTTTTTCGCGGCAAACAAGGTAAGCGTATTCTTCACAACGGAATACTCGATGCCGTTCTTGCGCAGTTCGGCGCGCAAAGCGGTGTCCTCCGCCACGGTGATTCCCTTATAGTCCACTAAGACGCCGGAACTTGCGTTTTTCAGCTTCTCGGTCAATTCCGCCACGATAGCCTGCTTTTCGCTTAAAACTTTCGCGTTGGGCATTTGTTTCACCTCCAATAAAAAATGTCCTTCGCGTCAAAAGACACAAGGACACAATGCAAACAAATATGGAGCAAGGCTCCCGTTGTCGGCATCCTCGGCAGGAGGGAAAACCCCTTACAGCAATCGCTTCCTGCTGTCTTTGAACGCATCTGCCATTTTATCAACCTGGACACTTTTTGTCAAGCAAAAAATGTCCAGGTTGATCTGTTTGTCAAACCTGCTTTGCGGCGTTGATTTTCACGCCCGGCCCCATCGTGGAGGAGGCGACGCAGCTTTTGATATACTGGCCCTTGGCGGCCGCGGGCTTCGCCTTGATGATGGCGGAAATCAGCGCGCTGTAGTTTTCCGCAAGCTTCTCGGGACCGAAAGAGACCTTGCCGATGGGGCAGTGGATNNGGTCTTGTCGAGGCGGTACTCGATTTTACCGGCTTTGATTTCCTTTATGGCCTTTGCCACGTCCATGGTGACCGTGCCGGCCTTCGGGGAAGGCATCAGGCCCTTCGGACCGAGAACCTTACCGAGCCGGCCGACGACGCCCATCATGTCG
>DCTG01000036.1 GCA_002329245.1 Clostridiales bacterium UBA1446 | reverse complement strand
GGAGCTTGCCCGCGAAGTCGTGCGCCTGTGCGAGGGAGAAAACAACTTTTCCTATACCTATGAATTGGACCTTCCGGTAAAGGAAAAACTTGAGACGATTGCCCGCCGGGTCTATCGGGCTGATGGCGTGGAAATCACCTCCGGAGCCATGAAGCAGCTCCAGCAGATTGAGGCCATGGGATTTGGAGGCCTGCCCATCTGCATGGCAAAAACCCAGTACAGCTTTTCGGATAACCCCGCGCTCTTGGGGGCGCCGAGGGGATTCATGGTGAGCGTGCGCAATCTCAAGGTCTGTGCCGGCGCCGGGTTTATCGTGGCGCTGACGGGCGAAGTGATGACGATGCCCGGTCTGCCCAAGGTGCCCTCCGCCGAGAAGATCGACGTGGACGCAAACGGGAGAATTTCCGGTTTATTCTGAGGAAGGAGGCGGGAGCGCCATGGAGTTTCTGAATAAGAATTTATCTGAATTTACACAGATGTTGGCCTCCGGGGAGCCTGTTCCGGGCGGAGGGGGAGCCTGCGCCCTGGTGGGTGCGCTCGCCGCCTCGTTGGGCGGCATGGTGGGGAACCTGACCGCCGGAAAGCCCAAGTACGCCGCCGTGGAAGCGGATATCCGCGCCCTGACGGAAAAAGCGGACGCGTTCAGGAAGGAGCTTCTGACTTTGGTGGAGCGGGACGCGGAGGCGTTTCTTCCCCTATCGCGCGCCTACGCTCTCCCGAAGGAGACCGAAACGCAGCGCGCCGAGAAAGCCGAAGCAATGGAGCGCGCGCTGCGGGAAGCCTGCACCGTTCCCATGGAAATCATGGAAACGTGCGGCCGGGTGGCCGAGCTTCTGCGGGAGTTTGCCGAAAAAGGCTCCGCGCTTGCCATCAGCGACGCGGGCGTGGGCGCTCTGTTCAGCAAGGCGGCGCTCATAGGGGCGAGCCTTAACGTATTGATCAACACGAAAGCCATGGCCGACCGCGACTATGCTTCTTCCTTGGAGGCGCGGGCGGATATGCTTTTAAGCAAGTACTGTGCGTTGGCGGACGAGGTATACGAAATCGTTCTGAAGCGGATACGGTAGGAGGGAGCTTTGTATGGCGGAGATTTGGAAAGGGGCGCCGGTGGCCGCGGCCATTGCGGAGAGGCTGCAGGAGAAAACGAAGCGCCTGAAGGAAAAAGGCATAGAGCCTTGCCTTGCCTTAGTGCGCGTGGGCGAACGGGAGGACGATATCGCCTACGAGCAAAGCGCAATCAGGCGCTGCGCCGCCGTGGGAATCCGCGTGCAGGAAGTGCATCTGCCCGCCGACGCGCAGCAGGGGCTTTTGATGGATATGATCCGCAGGCTCAACCGGGATCCGATGATCCACGGGGTGCTCATTTTCCGGCCGCTGCCGGCGCATTTGGACGACGGGGCGGTCCGCGCGGCGCTCCTGCCGGAGAAGGATGTGGACGGGATCACGGACGGTTCCTTGGCCGGCGTTTTTTCCGGGACAAAGCAGGGATACCCCCCGTGCACCGCGCAGGCCTGCATGGAGATTTTGGATTATTACAAGTATGACCCGAAGGGAAAGCGCGCGGTCGTGGTGGGCCGAAGCCTTGTCGTGGGGCGGCCCGCGGCGATGCTGCTGTTGGAGCGGCACGCGACGGTGACAATCTGCCACACGCGCACGGTTGACCTTCCCGCAAGGTGCCGGGAGGCGGATATTCTTATAGTTGCGGCTGGCAAGGCGGGCGCCTTGGGCNNACTTCGCGCCCGGACAGGTGGTGCTCGACGTGGGGATTCATGTGAAAGAGGACGGGGGCATGTGCGGGGACGTGGACTTTGAAGCCGCGCAGGCGGTGGTCGGCGCGATTACGCCGGTGCCGGGCGGCGTGGGAACGGTCACCACGTCGGTTTTAGCCGCCCATGTCATAGAAGCCGCCGGGCGAAAGGAGGACGGCGCATGAGCCTCGAATACGCCGCGGAGGCGAAAGAAAGAGAACGTCCGGCGGAAAGGAGCGTTTCCAATCTGCTCCTGCCGGCCGAAATTGCCGNNGGAAAACGACGGTTCTCGCAATTTTGGCGGGTATGCTGATTGCGTTTGCGGCCGCCGCTTCCGCCACCGCGGCGCATTCCGTTCCGAACGAAGGCCTGGCGCGCCTAACTACCGCCGCGATCTTTGCGTTCGGCTTGGGCATGGTTGTGCTGATCGGGGCGGAGCTCTTCACCGGAAGCTGCCTGATTACGGCCTCGGTCTTGGACAAACGGGTTGCTCTCGGTACCATGCTGAAAAACTGGGCGTTCGTCTACCTCGGAAATTTCATCGGGAGTATTGCCGTCGCGGCCGGCTGCGCCTTTTTCGGGCAGTACCGGTATTCCGCCGGCGGGCTTGCCGTCTCGACGATCAAAACGGCGGCGGCAAAGTGCGCGCTGCCGTTTGAGAATGCCCTCGTTCTCGGCATCTTCTGCAATGTTTTGGTCTGCCTCGGGGTGCTGCTTGCCCTGAGCGCGAAAGATACGGGCGGGAAAATCATAGGAGCGTACCTTCCGGTTTTTTTCTTCGTCGTCAGCGGGTTTGAGCACAGCGTCGCCAACATGTACTACATACCCGCCGGCCTATTCGCCCTGCAAAATCCGGTGTACGCGCAGCTTGCCGCCGCGGCGGGCGCGGACGTATCCCTGCTGACCTGGGGAAATTTTGTTTTCAGGAACCTGCTTCCCGTCACACTCGGAAACATCATCGGCGGCGCCGCTTTGGGCGTTTTACTTTGGTATTGTTTTTTGCGCAAAAAGGAAGCATAATAAAAGCAGCAGGCAAATGAATAATGCATCGACAGAGTAGAGACAGCGCATACCGTATGGGTTAAGTGCCGGCGGATGGGAAGTGGCCGCCGGACGAAAAACGGGTTTCCGTTTGTGATGCTGTCTTGCATCCGCTGTCACGACGGAAGTGCCTTCTTTTGTGACAGTGCCAAAGGAGGCACTTATTTTGGATTATCGGGAAGCAATGGCATTTCTTGACCGGGCAAAGGTGCTCGGCTCCGTGTTGGGCCTTGAAACCATGCGCCGGCTGATGGACGAGATGGGAAATCCCCATCGGGGGATGAAATATGTCCATATTGCGGGCACCAACGGAAAAGGCAGCGCCGCGTCCTACATAAGCGGTATTCTGCGCTGCGCTGGCTTTCGGACGGGGCTTTATACCTCGCCGTATGTCCAGCGGTTCGGCGAGCGGATTCAGGTCGACGGCGTTTCGATCACGGAAGAGGAAATTGCCGCCGTCATGACCGAAGTGGCGGCCGCGTCGGAGCGCATGGTGAAAAACGGCGCGCAGCCGCCCACGGTGTTCGAGCTCGTCACCGCGATGGGCTTTGCGTATTTTCAGCGCAAATCGTGCGATATCGTGGTGCTCGAGGTGGGCCTCGGCGGCCGGCTCGACGCGACGAATATCATCGAAGAGCCCGAAGTCGCGGTGATTACGCGAATCGGTCTGGACCATACCGAGCTTTTGGGGAATACGATTGCGCAGATTGCTGCGGAGAAGGGCGGAATCATAAAGCCCGGCTGTGACGTCGTGGTCTATGATCAAAGCGCGGAAGCCACGCGGGTGATAGAAGAAATCTGTGCCCGCCGCAGCGCGAAGTATCACCTGGCCGATCTCACAAGTGCCACGCTTCGGCATATGACGGTAAAAGGCCTTGTCTTCGACTGGGGCGGATACGAGGCGCTTTCCACCTCCCTTACCGGACTGCACCAGCTGAACAACGCGGTCACCGCGGTGAAAGCGGCGGAAGTGCTGCGGGAGCAGGGCTGGGAAATCGGTGAGGCGGCCGTGCGCGAAGGACTGTTCCGCGCCGGATGCATCGGACGGCTGGAACTCCTGCACGAAAATCCGGTTTTTCTTGTGGACGGGGCGCATAATCCGCAGGGAGTCAAAGCCTTGATGGAAAGCCTTCGCGCGCTTTTCCCCGGGAAAAAGCTCCGCTTTCTGATGGGCGTACTGGCGGACAAGGATTATCTTTCAGCCTTAGAAGCGGCGCTTCCGCTGGCGGAGCGGTTTTATACCGTCACGCCGCCTATAGACCGGGCTCTGCCCGCCGCGCGGCTTGCCGCCGCGATCAGGGAACGGTCGAGCCTGCCCGCGCTTTCGTTTTCCGAAATCTCGAAAGCGCTCGACGCCATGCTGCATGAGGCGGAGCGGGATTCGGTTCTCTGCGCGTTCGGGTCCCTCTACCAGATTGCGGCGATTCGGACGTATTTCGGCAGGGAATAGCTTACGAGAGTAAAACGAAACGACCTCTTATGTTTATTACCGCGCGCAATAAGACGGGCGTAAAGAGTTTGCCGGCGCGTGCGGCGGCGGAATGGATGAGAAAGCTGAGCAGAACGAAAAAAGTTATTTNNCAGTTATTTTGTTGGGGATTCTGATTGGAATGGATGTCGTGCTCACGCGGTTTTTGTCAATCCCCTCCCCCATCACGCGCATTGGATTCGGATTTGTGCCCATTGTCATGGTGGCGATCCTGTTCGGGCCGGTTTATGCCGGCGTCGCGGGCGCGTTCGGCGATTTCATCGGGGCGACCCTGTTTCCCATCGGGCCGTATTTTCCCGGCTTTACGCTTTCGGCCTTTCTGACCGGCCTGATTTTCGGGCTTTTCCTGTACAACAGGCCCGTGAAATGGTGGCGTTCCGTCGCGGCCGCGCTGACCGTCGGGGTAATTTGCACGGTGGGATTGGGAACGCTGTGGCTGTCCATCCTGTGGGATAGGGGGGCCGCGGTGCTGATACCCGCCCGCATTACCCAGTTTGCCGTGATGGTGCCCATCCAGGTGATTGTGATCAACCTGCTCTGTTACCGGGTTGGCGCGTGGGTGCGCGGAGAGAAGCGCAGCACGGCAGCGGAAGGCTGAAGCGCCATAGGGAGAACCGGGCTGGAAGCCGGAAAGGGGTGGTCTTTTTGCAAGAGGAAATCCTGAAAAAAAGCGTTGCACTCTGCAAACACCTGTCCCCGCTGTTGGAGATCGGCTGCCGCGTGTTGGACCTTGCCGCTCCCCAGTCCTTCGGGTCGGATGGAGAAGAATCCTCCTTCTGCGATCGGTGCGCCTATTCGGAAAAGACCAAAATAAAGCCGCATCTCTACGGGCTTCACGAAGCCTTCCGCTGGCAGGGGAAATACCTCTACTACTGTCCGATCGGCCTTCTCTACGGTGCGTTTGCCCTGCTCGAGGGGGAAAACAAGCTTGCCGGCGGCATCATTGTGGGCCCCATGGTGATGGGGGAAATGGCGGATACGCTTATGGACATTTCCAGTCCCGAACTGGAGGCGCAGATTCGGAATCTGCCCGTATTCTCCACGGCGCAGGTTTCCCATCTTTGCGAGGCGATGTCCGTTATCGCGGAAGGGCTCTCCGGCTCGAGCTTCAACAGCTCGGAAACCGCCCCTTTGTTCAACCAGCAGGATTACTTAAACGCCATCTACGAGGTCAAGGATAAGTTCAAATACCAAACAGAGCGGGTTTATCCCATCGAGTTGGAAACGCGTCTTCTGGAACGCATCAAAAAGGGAGAAAAAGCGGAAGCGCAGCAGGTGCTCAATGAACTCTTGGGCCATATCTATTTTTACAGCCACTTCAATTTGGACGGAATTCAGGCGCGGGTCATGGAGCTTTTGGCGCTGCTCTCCCGGGCGGCCATCAGCTCCGGGGCGGATGTGGGCGAGATATTCAGATACAGCACGGGCTATATCCGGAAAATGGAGAGTTTTGAATCCATCGACGAGCTGAGCATCTGGCTGAGCGGAATCATGCACCGGTTTATGGACCTCCTGTTCGACTACAGGCAAATCAAGCATTCCGACCTGGTTTTCAGGGTGATGGAATATATCCGGGTCCATTTTAACGAAAAGCTGAATTTGGACGATCTCGCTAAGCACGTCTGCCTCAGCAAATCGTATCTGAGCAGCATATTCAAGAAAGAAACGGGCATGAGCATATCCATGTACATCAACAAAGTCCGGGTGGAAAACAGCAAGCGCATGCTGCGGGATACCACGCTCAGTCTGGCGTATATCGCCGGGGAATGCTGCTTTGACGACCAAAGCTATTTTTCCAAGGTGTTTAAAGCGCACACGGGCATGTCGCCTAAAAAGTACCGCGACAGCTTCTGCAAATAAGAAGCCTTCCGGCTATGCGTCCGGAAGGCTTTTCAAAGAGAAGGGGAGGGCAGCGGTGTTACGGATTACGGTTCATTTGGAGGGCCGGGACGAACAAATCCCGGCCGAGACAGGGGAGCGCCTGCTCTCCGTACTGCAGCGGGCGGGCCTTCCCGTGGTGGAGGCGCCCTGCGGCGGAAAAGGCACCTGCGGGAAATGCCGTGTAAGAATATCCCGGGCGGGGAGGGAGGAGATTTGTCTCGCCTGCCGGACGGCGGTGGAGGAAGATCTGGAGGTTTGGCCCGCTCCCGCCGCCAAGCCGTATCTTGCGTGGACGGAGGACCTTCCCCTTCCGGCGGACGCTTTGCCCCGGGAGGAAAGCGGCCCCGCCTTCGGTGTCGCCGCAGATATCGGGACGACGACGATAGCGGCGTATCTTTACGATTTGCGCACGGGAAAAAGAATCGCCGCCGCCGGGGAAAGAAACGCGCAGCGCGCCTTCGGCGCGGACGTCATCTCGAGAATCCAGTACAGCGCGGAACACGGAACGAAAACCCTGACCGAAACGGTCCGGCGGCAGCTGGACCGGATGATTAGCGCCCTCTGCGAGAAGGCAGGCATATCCCCGGAACGGGTTCTCTCTCTTTCCGTCGCCGGGAATACCGTCATGGAGCACCTGTTCGCGGGGCTTTCCCCGGTTTCCATCGGGGTCGCCCCCTTTACGCCGCAATGCTTTTTCGGTTCGGAGCGCCCGGCTTCGGAATTTGAGCTTTCTGTTTCGAAAACCGCGTCCCTTTATCTTGCTCCGGCTGTTTCCGGCTATGTGGGCGGAGACATTACGGCGGGCCTCTTGGCGGCGCGGGTACATACAAAAGCGGAGCGCTTTTTGTTTTTGGACATCGGGACCAACGGCGAAATGGTCCTCGGCAGGGACGGGGCGTTTTTCTGCTGCGCCACCGCCGCGGGTCCCGCCTTCGAAGGCGCGGAAATTGGTATGGGGATGCCCGCCGAATCCGGCGCCGTGTCGGAGGTTTTTATAAAGCCGGACGGTTCGGTTGGAATAAAGGTGCTCGGCGGAGGTAAGCCGGAGGGAATCTGCGGCTCCGGCTTAATCGACGCTCTTGCTCTGATGCTTGACTTAGGCGCGGTAAACGCGTCCGGGCGGCTTCTGCCCGCCGGACTTGCTCCGGATTGCGCCGCCCGGCACATCGGGGAAAACGAGCACGGAACCGTTTTTTACCTGACCGGGGACCGGAGCGTTTTTCTCACCGGGGGCGACGTCAGAATGCTTCAGCTCGCCACGGCGGCGATCCGGGCGGGGATATCGGTGCTGCTTAAGGAAGCCGCCGTAAGGGAGGAAGAGATCGAAGTTCTCTACCTTGCG
>DCTG01000159.1:15427-16201 GCA_002329245.1 Clostridiales bacterium UBA1446 | reverse complement strand
GACAAAAAACCGTTCGCCGTATGCAACATGGTATCCCAGAAGGGGAAGACCAAATAGTAGGACTGGATTTCCCCCAATATTTCCGCGGCGAAGATGAACAGGAGGATCATTGCCTCCAGCGTATCCGGGACGTCAATATGGATTCTTCGTTCCACAAAGCTCGGGAAAAAACAAAATCAGCGTCAGGAGGCAAAGGAAAACGTTTTCAAAGTGTTTCAGCCGGATCTGGTCCAAAAGGACGAGAAAAACAAGCAGCATCAGAAGGATATAAATCCTTGTGATCCATTTCAGTTTCAGACGGAAGCGGCGGCGGTCACGCTGTTTCTTCAATCGGTTCCCCCCTTGTGCGAGGAATTGCAAAAACTCTCGGTTTTCAGACCGGGACCGCGGCGGGAATCAGTTTGCTTTGTATTTCCGGTAGAATTCCTTTAACTCCGCTTTGACGCCGGCGTCCAAGGAGTGCCAGCGGACACCGCGAATCGCGCCCTCCAATCCGCACAGGCGCATATAGCAGGCGGAGGGATCCCGGGACAGAATGCGAAGCCAGGCTTCCCGGCTGCCGATTTGCCGCAGCTTTTCCGGCGTGTCGATGCCGGCGTCGAGAAGCTGGCGCGCCAGCTCCTTGCCGATATTCGGCAGACTCAATAAAGTTTCCAATCCAAGCTCTCCTTTTGATTAATGACCAGTTTCACCTTGCCTGAGGCCGGAGCTTTGCTTCCACGGGATAAAGTCGGCTTTAGCCCCGCCGCTCACTCTCCGATGATCTTGATTAAG
>DCTG01000159.1:0-15415 GCA_002329245.1 Clostridiales bacterium UBA1446 | reverse complement strand
CCACGTTCCGAAATCGAGCTTCCCGTCCGTAACCGCAACCGTCGTTTCGCGCCCCATGATCGTGCGCTTGAGGTGTGCGTCGGCGTTGTCCTCATAGCCGTTGTGGCGGTATTGACTGTAAGGCTTTTCGGGCGCGAGCTTCTCAAGCCAGGTTTCAAAATCCTGATGAAGACCGGGTTCGTCGTCGTTGATGAAGACGCTGGCGGTGATGTGCATGGGATTAATCAGCGCAAGTCCTTCCCGAATGCCGGACTCGGTGATGCAGCGCTGCACTTCTTCCGTGATGTTAACCAGTCCCCGCCGCGTGGGCAGATGGAAATGGAGCACTTTACGGTAGCTTTTCATTTGTTTTCCTCCCTGTTTCGAAAAAGCGTATACAGGCAAACCGGTCCGCGGGAGCAGCCGCGGCTTTCCGTCGGCCCGTCGTATCGAAACCCCGCCTTTTCCAGTACCCGGCGGGAACGAAGGTTGCTTTCATAGGGCGTGGCGTAAATCCGGCTGAGCGGGAAGCGCGAAAACGCTTCGGAGCAGATTTCGCGCACGGCGTCTGCCATGATGCCGCGGCCCCAGAAGGGTTCCCCCAGCCAGTACCCCAGCTCGGCGCTCCCGTCCCCGCGCGGAAAAACGCCGATGCTGCCCACGCACGCGCCATCCGCCGTGACAGCGCGAAGGAGCTGTTCCCCGTCGCCTTTTTTAATGCAGTCGCTTACATACTGGTCAGCGTCCGTTTTCGTATAGGGTTGGGGAAAACCGTCCCGCAGGTTCTCCGCAATTTTGGGATTGTTTGCATATTCCGCGACGGCCGGAATAAAAGTCCGCCTCCATTTTTCCAGCTTTACCTTCATGCCTTCTCCTCCGGTTTCAAAAGTTTTTCAGCAGTTTTTTCCGTTCCTTGTGGTCGGGAAGGACGGAAGCGAGAAGCTGATAAAAGGCCGGGCCGTGGTTCTTATGACGGATATGCGCAAGCTCGTGCACCACCACGAGGTCGATCCCTTCCGGCGGGCAGAGCATCAGCCGCCAGGAAAAGCAGAGGGCGTTTTTTGCGCTGCAGCTGCCAAAACGCGTGCGCGCCCCGGTGATTTTCACGCCTGCCGGACATAGCCCCATCTGCTCGCTGAAAAACCGGACGCGGGCGGGCAGGTATTCCTTCGCCCTGCGCCGGAGAGCGGCTTCCTCTTCGGGGCTGATTTGGGCGGGGGGATTTGCCTGTATACGCAGGCGCATCATTTCCATGTGCTCGGCAATCCACCCGCTATGCCGGCTGACAAACCGGTCAATTTCAGACTGCGGACAGGCAAGCGGCGCGCGAACGAGAACGGTGAGCGCGGGTGTGATTTCCAGCCGCAGCGTTTTTCGTTTGGAACGTTTCAGCGTATATCGAGCCATCCTCACGCACCGATATAGGAAAAGCGCGGCACTTTTTTCCCGTCGCGTTCCACCGTTTCGTTCCACATGGACGCGGGCCTGACCCAGAGCCCGCCTTCCCCGTATAACGCGCGGTACACCACCATCGGTTCCTCTGTTTCGGAATGCTTTGCAAGGTATAAAACCTCGTATTCGCCGCCCTTGAAATGCCGGTAGCGACCCGGCTTGATTTCTTCCATTTCGGATGCTCCCGTTTCCAATAGATTGCCATCAGTATAGCATATCAGGGGGGAGGTATGCTATACTGTCTTTTGGTTGCGAAAGCTTCCTTAAGGTGTCGGAAGGAGGAGTTTCTTTGCTGTTTTTGTGTTATCCCGGGTGCAGCACCTGCAAAAAGGCCCGCGCTTTTTTGGACCGGAATGGGATCGGGTACGAATTGCGCGACATCAAAGGGGAAAATCCCGCGTATGGGGAACTTATGGAATGGTGGAAAGAGAGCAAACTGCCGCTGCGCCGCTTTTTCAACACCAGCGGGCTTGCATACAAAACGCTGGGGCTGAAAGAAAAGCTGCCGGGCATGCCGGAGGAGGAGCAGCTTCGCCTTCTCGCTTCGGACGGCATGTTGGTAAAACGGCCGCTTCTCATCGGCGAGGGATTTGTGCTCGTCGGGTTCCGGGAAGCGGAGTGGGAATCCTTGCTGAAAAACCGCAATCAAACGGTCTAACAGCCGGACGGGAGCGCATATAGTCTGTCATAAACTGCTTGGATGTGATGGCGCGTGACAGAGGTATGGGCTGCTGCAGTATACGGACTCATTTCCGGCGCGGCCGGTACCGGCGCGGGGGGGCTGGCGGCCTGCCTGCTTCCCGGAAAACAAAAACGCGCGGTCAGCTTTCTTTTGGAGTTTTCGGCGGGACTCATGCTCTCCATCGTCTGTTTCGAGCTTTTGCCGCAGTCGTTTGCGTACGCGCCGCTGAAGATCGTTTTAGCCGGGCTTGCCGCCGGCATCTCTCTTATGGTGCTGACGGAGAGCCTCATCCGCATGGAACGGGTGCAGCCCCGCGGCCGAACGGGCAGCGGGAGCACCGGAATGGTCATTGCCTTGGGCATCGCGTTTCACAATTTCTTGGAGGGAATGGCCGTCGGTTCCGGATTTCGCGCCGAAACGGCGCTCGGCCTCTCCATCGCGGCCGCCATCCTGCTTCACGACGTGCCGGAAGGCGTGTCCATTGCAATTCCCCTGCGGGAGGGAGGCGCCGGCCGGGGCAGGGCGCTTCTTTGGACCTTGGCTGCCGGGCTTCCGATGGGCTTCGGTTGCCTGTTCGGCGCGTGGGCGGGCGGGCTGTCCCCCCTTTTCATTGCCGCATGTCTGTCGGTGGCGGGCGGGGCTATGGTCTATATCGTCTTTGCGGATATGCTCCCGGAATCCAACCGTCTGTACGGCGGCAGGTTCGGTTCGGCGGGCGGCGTCTTAGGCCTGTTTGCGGGAGTCGTCATTTCCTTCTGCCTGCCCGGATAATCCGCTCGCGTTCCGGAAGTACGGCACGAAATCCATCCCCGTTCCCGCTTTAGAAGCGCGTCGGGAGATGGATTTCACATTTCAGCGGGCGGCGTATGCAGTTGACGATAAGCTCGAAAATAGATATGATGGGCTAAAGGAGTGGTGAACGTGCAGGTTACCTTGGGGAAAACGGGAATTACCGTCAATAAAAACGGATTCGGCGCGCTTCCGATCCAGCGAATCGGGAAGGAGGAGGCGGCGGCGATTGTGACGCGGGCGTTTGAGAACGGAATTACCTTTTTCGACACCGCGAGGTTTTATACGGACAGCGAAGAAAAATTGGGGTACGCCCTGCATGCCGTTCGCGACCGGATTATCCTTGCGACCAAGACGGGAGCGAAAAACGCGGAGGAGTTCTGGGCGCATTTAGATGAGTCGCTTCGCTTCCTGCAGACCGGTTACGTGGACATCTACCAGTTCCACAACCCGGACTTTTGCCCCAAGCCGGGCGACGGCAGCGGCCTTTACGAGGCGATGCTGTCCGCTAAGGAAAAGGGCCTCATCCGCCATATCGGCATCACGAACCACCGGCTTTCTTTAGCCGCCGACGCCGTCGCTTCCGGCCTGTACGAGACGGTCCAGTTTCCGTTTTCCTACCTGTCAACAGAACGGGAAACCGAACTGGTTTCGCTCTGCCGGGAGAAAAACGTCGGATTTCTTGCCATGAAGGCGCTCTCGGGAGGACTCATCACCGACTCGGCCGCGGCGTACGCTTATATAGCGCGTTTTGACAACGTTCTCCCGCTCTGGGGCATCCAGCGGGAGTCGGAGCTTGACGCGTTTCTCGCGTACGATAAAAATCCTCCCCAATGGGATGAGAAGACCGCGCTTGCGGTCGAACGGGACAGAAAAGCGCTGACCGGGGCTTTCTGCCGCGGCTGCGGTTACTGCCAGCCCTGCCCCGCCGGGATCGAGATTCAGAATGCGGCTCGGATGTCGCTGCTATTGCGCCGCGCGCCGACGAGCGTGTATCTAAACGAGGAGTGGCAGGCGAAGATGAGGAAGATTGAAGATTGCACCGGGTGCGGCCATTGCAAGGACAACTGTCCCTATGGTCTGGACACTCCGCGGCTGCTGCAGGAGAATTGGGCGGATTACCGGAAATTTATGTAACGTGCGCAACCCGTCAATGGATTTTTCTTTTGGCGGCATAGATCATGGCGCCAAGGGCGAGCATGAAGACTCCCGTCGCGATCAAAATGTATTCCACGCGGGTGAAGTCGGAAACGGGGCCGAAAAGCAGCATCCCCAGAGGCATTACGGTTAAAATAATGATGTCGATCATGCTGAAAACCCTGCCCTGTATGTCGTTTTCCACGTTCTCCTGGATGAGGACCGTTTCCGCCGCGTAAAAGACCGGGGAGAAGATACCGGCAAAAAACATGACGCCGAGGTAAAAGAAGAAGTTTGTGCTCAGGCCTAAAAGGATAGCCGAAACCCCATAGGCGGCGCAGGCCAGCGCGATGGTGTGCATGCGGTTTTTAAATCCGCCCCAGGAGGCCATCAGAAATCCTCCGAAGATGGCGCCTCCGCTGTAAAGAATCTCGTTTGCGGTCAGTCGCCACACCTCCGTACCGTAGCTCCTCGCGATGAGCAGGGGGGTCAGAAAGGCCGCCGGAGAAATCAGGAAAAAGAAGAAGGCATAATAAAGAAGCAGGTTCCGGATCAGCACCTTGTTTTTTACATAGCGGACGCCCTGCCGGAAATCGGCAAAAAGGCCCGGCTCGGAACGGGGGGGAGCAGCTTTCCGATAGGAAAGCGGGAGAAAGGAAAGGATGAGTATGGCGGCTGCGGCGGTTACGACGTCCACAAAAAAAGCGACTTCCACCGAAAACGCGGCGAGCAGCCAGCCGCCCGCGGCCGGAGAGAGCAGCAGGATAAACGAACGCAGGCTGCCGGTTATGCCATTGACGCGCATCAGTTTTTCGGGGGGCACAAACTGGGGGAGTATGGCGCTCACGGCCGGAGACTGGATGCCGCCTCCGATGGAGCGCAGAGCAGAGGCCGCAAACACATACGACAAATCCCTGTGGCCCGAAAGAAAGAGCAGGGCCAAAGCCAGAGTAGAAAGCGCGGTCAGCGCGTCGGAGACCATGATGACGTATTTCCGGTTATAGCGATCCGCCCAGACGCCGGAAAAAAGCGAGATTACGATCTGAGGCAGAAAGCTTGTCAGAATGGTAATTGTCATCATGCGGCCGGACGAGGTGGTTAAAGTGACATACCAGACGATCGCAAAGTTGACTAAGGAGGAGCCGAAGAGCGAAACGCTCTGACTGCTTAAAAAGAGCGCCGTGCGCCGCTTCCAGTTTGAATAGTCGCCTTCATATCGGCCGCCCGTGTAGGTGTTGTTTTCCAAATTGATTCCCCTCAATGAACGAATGTTGTTCTATATGCCCCGCAAAAATTCCGGGCGGAAGGCAACCTTTCCCGCAAGAGCCCGGTTCAGCGTTTCGATCATGGCCTCCCTGTCGCGGTTGAGCGTGCCGCGCAGGGACACAAAATTGGAGGCGTGGTTGCTGCGAAACACGGTGCCCTCGGAATCCAGGTGCTCGAGCATAAGCTTGGTTTCCGCCGCCGCTTCAAAAGGCGTGAGAAGCGGAAAACGGCCGCTGCGGATTTCCTCGTAAAGCGGAGAGTACTCGTCGGGCATCAGAACAAGCGACCCGATAAAATGCGGTTTCATGCGGCTGAGAGCCTGCCCGGTTTTTATGGCATGCTCCTCCCAAAACGCGGTGCCGCCCAATCCGTTGATGACGGTAACCGAGAGCAGAATGCCCGCTTCCCGGACGCGTATTCCTTCCCGGACAATCTCGGCGGCCGTCGCTTTTTTCTTGACCTGAAACAGAATCCGGTCGCTTCCGGATTCCAGCCCGAGGTAAAGAATATGAAGCCCGGCGGAGGAAAGCAGACGCAGATCCTCGTCCGTTTTGAGCAATATACTCCGGGGAGAAGCGTATGCGCCGACGCGGGTGCATTCCGGAAAGGCGGAGCGGATATAGGAGAGCACCTTTTCGAGGTCTTCGGTCTTCATCATCAGCGCGTCCCCGTCCGCTAAAAAAATGCGCTCCACATAGGGGTATCTGAGTCGGGCCTCCCGGAATTCCGCAAGGATCTCCTGCACGGGACGAATTTTGAATTTTTTATCCTTGTACATGCCGCAGAACGTGCAATCGTTCTGGGAACAGCCGATTGTGGCCTGCACGATGAGGCTGTTTGCCTCGCTGGGAGGCCGGAAGATTCTGCCTTGAAGCATAGTTTTTCCTGGTTTCTCCTTTGTATTGCATTTGCAGTTTATGCCGTCGAAGGCGTTTCCCATGACAGATTACGCCGCGGAGGCCTTCAATCGACAGCTCTCCCGCCGCGCCGCGGTGGGTCCGTCCAGATGAAAACACGGCGCAGGCAACCTGCCCGGGCGTGAGACGCGCCCGGCTTTTTTCGCGTTTGCGGGGTGCCGGATTTTCCGGTTTCAGAAAGCTAAGAAACGGAATGCGGGTGCTTTTTACCGTTCCCTTCCGCGAGGTCATTCGGGTAGAGCTCCCGGATGACCTCTAAAAATTTAACGGCCGCGGCGGTGGAAGGATTCGGTTCCCATGCGATGATGGAAATGCTCTCCGCGTCGTCGCCGTCGATGGGGAGAGTGACGACGTTCGGGCGGCTGTAAATTCTGCCGAGCGCGGACGGCAGGATCGCAAGCCCTACCCCGGCGTTCACGGAAATGATGACGGACTCCGCACGGTTGTAATAATTCACCACGCGGGGCGCGCAGCCCTTCTGTTTGAAAATATTCCGGATCCGGTTGGACAGTACGATGTCGGAACGCGGCACAGAGACGAAGGGATAGCGGCNNATCGTCTCCCAGTCGTTCATGTCAAGCTTGGGGGCGATATCGCGGTGCGCGAAAAGATGCAGGCGGTCGCGGTTGACGACAATCTTTTCGTACCGGTTTACGACGGGAAGCATCGCCTCTACGGCGAAGTAAAAATCGTATTCGTCTCTGGTCATCGCGCGCATCATCGCCGCGCAGTCGACCAGATCCACGTCCACCTGAATGAGCGGGAAACGCTGGCAGTATAGGCCGAGACAGTTGGACAGCTCGTCGGAAGAGGAGGAGATGGCGGCAACCCGGATATGTCCGAGCCGCCCTTCCGCGATGTTCCGGAGCCTGTTTTCCGCCGTCTGCGCCATATCCAAAATCTGCCGTGCGTATGTATACAGCTCTTCGCCCTCCGCGGTCAGTACAACCTTGTGGTTCGTGCGGCGCAGCAGCGTAACGCCGAGGCTGTTTTCCAGCGCCTTGATGTGGTGGCTGACGGCGGGCTGCGTCAGATAAAATTGCTTTGCCGTCTTGGAAAAATTCAAGGTCTGCGCCAATGAGGCAAAAATCTTCAGTTGATTCAAATCCATGGCTTCGTCACCTCCGAGGTATCCCTGCTGAGTAAGGCGGCCGGGGGAGCCGGCTTATCCTCAGCTTTGGTCCGCTTCTATTTTACCATAAATAATACTAATCGCAAGTCAAATTTTCATAATAACCGTTATAACCAAAACCGTGATATATTGATATCGAAGATAACCGCATCACCGAAAAGGAGGAATGCCGGATGAGCAGGTTCAAAACGGTAGACTGGGCCATGTTCACCGCCACGATGTTCGGGCTGGATAAAACACTGAACGCGTTGGCGCTCGTCTCCCCCGAATTCAAGGAGGAACTCAGGAAGAAGAACATCACCGTTTTGCTTCGCACACGGGACAACCGCCACGCAAGAACCCTGACCTTTGAGAACGGGGTCGTGACAGGGAAATACGGCGTTACGCGCAAAGCAAACGTCGATATGATTTTTGAGGATTTGGACATTGCCACGCGCATTACGTCCTTAATCCGGAATCAGATGGACTTTATCAACGCGGCGAAAAACGGCTCCCTTGTGCTCAACGGGGACGACGAGGACTGCATGTGGTTCTCCTCTCTGCTTTTGAAGGTCTTTGCCTTCCCCGTGCTTTACCTGAAGCAGTACGGAACGAAAATGCCGGACGGAACGACGCGCTATGTAAACAATACGAACGGAGGCGCCGTCTTCGTCTACGTGAAGGACGGGAAAATCGTCCGCATTACGCCCATTGAGTTTTCCGAGGACGACCCGGAGCCCTGGACGATCGAAGCCCGGGGAAAAACCTTCGCCCCGCCCCGGCGGATGACCGTAACGCCTTATACGATGGCCTCCAAGTCTCTCATCTATTCTCCGAAGCGCTGCCTTTATCCCATGAAGCGGGTGGATTTCGATCCAGACGGGGAGCGCAATATTCAAAACCGGGGCATCTCCGGCTACGAGCGCATTTCCTGGGACGAGGCGCTTGATATCGTATCGAAGGAGATTATTCGCGTGCGGCGGCAGTATGGTCCCGGCGCGGTCTTCTATACGTCGGGGAGCCATCACACCTGGGGAAACATCGGCTACTACACATCCGCCGCCCAGCGCTTTTTCAACTCCATCGGCGCGACCACCTGTGAGAAGAACCCGGATTCCTGGGAGGGCTTTGCCTGGGGCGCCGTGCACCACTATGGCAACTCCGCGCGCAACGGCGGCAGCGAACCTTACGGCACGGTTGAAGACTGCATGAAAAACGCCGAGATGATCGTCTTCTGGTCCTCCGACCCGGAGAGCACGTCGGGCGTCTACGGCGCGCAGGAGGGGACCATTCGCCGCGAATGGCTCAAAGCGCTGAACATAGAGACGGTCCACATTGACCCCTACTTTAACCATACCGCTTCCTTTGTCGGCGGCCGCTGGATTGCGCCGCGGCCGGGCACGGATGCCGCCATGGCTCTCGCCATTGCCCATGTCTGGATGACCGAGGGGCTCTACGACAAGGAGTATGTGAAGACCCGCACGCACGGGTTTGAAAAATGGGAAGCCTATGTGCTCGGCAAGGAGGACGGCGTTCCCAAGACGCCGGAGTGGCAGGAAGAAGAAACCGGCGTTCCCGCCCGCGTCGTGCGCGCGCTGGCCAGGGAGTGGGGAACCAGGAAAACCTATGTCGCAGCCGGCGGCATCCACAGCTTCGGCTCTGCCCACCGCACCGCCTACGGCACCGAGTGGGCCCGCGCGATGGTCTGCCTGACCGCCATGCAGGGCCTTGGAAAGAAAGGAATCAACTTCGGAAACCTGCAGTACGGAACCCCGCTGGACACGCGCTTTTATTTCCCGGGTTATGCCGAAGGCGGTTTTTCCGGAGACTGCGTGAACACCGGCGCCGTCGTCTCCATGTATAACCGGATGCCTCAGTCGCCCAGCGTTTGCGCGGAGACCCAGAGGATTCCGCGTCTGCGGATTCCGGAAGCCTTTATGGGCGAGAAAGTCACCGTTCATATGAAGAGCCTTTTCAACGTGGACGGCCAGTTTAAGAAATGCGAATACCCCGCCCCGGGGCACAACCGGGTCAGGATGTATTACAAATACGGCGGAAGTCATATCGGCACGCAGCCGGAGTCCAACCGCTATGCGCGGATGTATCACGCGGAAGACATCGAGTTCGTGGTCAACCAATCCATCTGGTTTGAGGGAGAGGCGAAGTTCGCCGACATTATCCTGCCCGCCTGCACCAATTTTGAACGCTGGGATATCGGTGAAACGGCTTCCTCCGGCGGCTATATCGACAGGGGATACCTGCAGAACAATTACCGGCTCATCACCATCCAGCATAAGTGCATCGAGCCGCTCGGCGAATCCAAGTCGGATTTCGACATTTTTTCCGCCTTAGCCAACAGGCTTGGTCTCTGGCAGGTGTTCAACGAAGGGAATACCGAATACGACTGGGTCAAGCGCCTGTTTGAAGCAACGGACCTGCCGAAGGTCATCTCCTGGTCCAAGTTCATAAAAAAGGGATATTACGTCGTGCCCCCGCTTCCGGAAGACCGGCGCGACCCGGTGGCCTATCGCTGGTTTGCCGAGAACCGGAAGAAAGACACGCCGGAGCTGACGCCGCTTCCGTCCGAGTACTACGGCAAGTACGGCCACGGCCTTCAGACCCAGACGGGCCTGTTCGAATTTGAGTGCGAGTCCTTAAAGCGTTTCGACCCGGACGATCCCGAACGCCGTCCGATTTGCACCTACATCCCGTCATGGGAGGGCAGGGGAACCGAGCTGTATTCCAAATATCCTCTGCAGCTTATTTCGCCCCACTCCCGCTATAGTTTCCACACGATGGCGGACGCGAAGGATTCCTTCATCAACGACATCGACCAGCACCGCGTCCTGATCAACGGGCACTTTTACTGGATTCTCCGCATGAATCCCGCCGACGCAGAGCAGCGGGGCCTGCGGCATCACGACCTTGTGGAAGTCTTCAACGACCGCGGCAGCGTCGTGTGCGCCTTAGACGTGACCGAGCGCACGCCGGAGGGAATCTGCCACTCGTATGAGTCCTGCGCGGACTATGAGCCGACCGGAAAGCCCGGAGATTCCCCGGATTTGGGCGGCTGCATCAATATCCTGACGCCGAGCCGCTTCGTCACAAAAAACGCCCACGGACTTGCCGTGAACTCCTGTCTCGTGGAGGTCCGGAAATGGAGGGAAGACAATGGAACAGCAAGTGAACCGGAAGCCTAAAAGAAAATACATCATCGTTGACCTTGAAAAGTGCGTCGGCTGCTTCAACTGCCTCATGGCGTGCAAGGATGAGCATGTCGGGAACTCCTGGCTTCCCTATACCGACGAGCAGCCGCGGCATGAAAACAAATGGATTAATCCGGTCCGCCATGAACGCGGGAAATATCCGATCATGGACCAGTGTTTTGTGACGAAACTGTGCAACCACTGCGAGGACGCCCCCTGCGCCAAGGCCTGCCCGGACGCGGTTACGGTCCGGGAGGACGGCATCGTGCTGATCGATCCGAAAAAGGCCGTCGGAAATGCGGCGCTGCGTGACAGCTGTCCCTATGGACAGATCAGCTGGAACGAGGAGCTATCCTGCGCGCAGAAGTGCACCATGTGCGCGCACCTGCTGGATCAGGGCTGGAAGGAGCCCCGCTGCGTGGCCGCCTGCCCGCTGCGCGCGCTCAAGCTTGTGGAATGGGACGATGACCGGAAAGAGGAAATGGTGAAAAAGTTGGGGCTCGAGACCCTGACCGGACGCGACGGCGCGGTCTGGTACCGGAGCCTCTACCGCTATCAAAGCGTGTTTATCGCCGGATCCGTGGCCTGCACGGAAAACGGGATGGATACCTGCGCCGCGGGAACGAAGGTGGTGCTCGTGAAGGACGGCGAAACCGTGGCGAAGAAAAAAACGGACGTATTCGGCGACTTCAAGCTCGACAAGCTTGCGCCCGGAAGCGGGACCTACACCTTAAAACTCACGAAACCGGGTCATCCGGAAAAGATACAAACTGTGGAGCTGGCGGAGGAAAGCCTTTACCTCGGTACAATCCGCCTGGATTAGCTTATGGACCGCACAATTTCTGATAACGAGAGGACAATCGACTTTGGGTCTGCGGCGGAAGCCTTGGAGTCCGAGCTCGCGGCCGTATGCGACACCGGATGGTCGGAGCTGACGGAAGATTTAAGGCGCATCGTGTTTTCCGGCGGAAAACGCCTGCGGCCCAAGCTTGCCTGGCTCTGCGCCGCCATCGGCGGCACGCAGAGCGAAAGGGTTCTCCCCCTGATGGTGATGCTGGAGCTGACGCACACCGCTTCCCTCATTCATGACGACGTGGTGGACGACGCGCCGAAACGCCGGGGCGTTGACACCATCCATGTGCAGCGGGGCAGAGCGGCTGCCATTCACAGCGGGGATTACCTCATGGGGCGGGCGATGCAGTACCTGAAGGCGTATAAGGAGCTTGACGTCGATAAAATCATCGGCGATCTGACCTGCGAGATGTGCGTCGGGGAATACATGCAGCAGGATACGGCGTTTTCTCTGGAAAAACAGCCGCTCGAGCAGTATTTTCTGCGCATCAAGCGGAAAACCGCACTGTTTTTAAAAGCCTGCTGCCTTGTCGGCGCCAAAGTGGGAGGACTGCCGGAGCAGACGCAGGAGCAGTTGGGCGAATATGGTCTGAACCTCGGCATGGCCTTTCAGATCTGCGACGACCTGCTGGATTATTCCAGCGCCCGGAAAACAGGAAAAAAGGGCGGGCAGGACCTGCGCTGCGGCGTGTTTAACCTTCCGTTTCTCTGCGCCGCGCAGCTATCTCCCGAGCCGGAGATGCTTGCCTTGGCGGAGAAACGGAGGAAGACGAACCGGGACGTCGAGCGCCTGATTCGATATGTAAAGTCCTCCGGCGGTCTTGACCGGGCGAAGGAATACGCGGAGGACTATACCGAAAAAGCGCTGTCCGCGCTCAAACAGGTGCCGGACGGTCCGGCAAGAAAAAGTCTTGAAAACTTAGCCGCGGCGCTTGTTCGCCGGGAAGCCTGAGAAGGAACGGGAGGTACCTATCATGAAGCTTAGAAAACTGATTCTTTTTGCGATTCCGATTGCAATGTTCGGCGCGGCCGGCGCGCTGCTTTTGCTTGTGCTCTCCGNNCGTAAGCATGGATGTCCCGGAGCGCATCGCCGCCTCGGTCCGCGCGGCCCTGAAAAAACCCTTGGAGAACCTGCAGGGTCTGAAGGATATCCTGTTTGGAAAACAGGACCCGAACAAAGGCAAACCGGAGTATTACGACCTGTATTGAAACAATGTACCGGAAACTTNNTGCCCCATACGTGGCCGGCGTCCGTCCTGCCCGTGCTCTTGGCCGTTGCGCTTGCGCTGCGGTTTGAGCGGGCTTTCGATCCGGGACTCTTTCTCTCCGTCCTTTTTACCGCGGTGCTGCTCCAGTGCGCCGTCAATACGATTAACGATTATTCGGATTTCGTCAAGGGGACGGACACAAGGGAAAACTCCGACGACCCGACGGACGCTTCCATCGTATACAACAATTTGGACCCTGTCTCCGCGCTCCTTATGGGGGTTGCCTTTCTGGTATTGGCCGCCTTATGCGGCGTATACGCAATCCTGAAGGCCGGCCTTCTGACGCTCCTCTTCGGGGGAATCGGAGCCGCGGTGGTCCTGCTCTATTCCCTGGGCAGAAAGCCGATTTCGTACCTGCCGCTCGGCGAGTGCGTATCCGGCTTCGTTATGGGCGGCATTATCCCGATGGGCAGCTATTTCGTCTTTACCGGGGAAGTCCGGTTCGATATTCTGCTCTGGTCGCTGCCGCTCATCCTCTCCATCGGGCTTATCCTGATGGCAAACAACGTTTCCGACATCGAGCGGGACACCGCTTCGGGACGCAGAACCCTGCCCATCCTCTTGGGGCGCAGAAAAGCGGCCTTCCTGCTTAAGACGCTTATCGTACTTGATTTCCTGCTCATCGCCGGGCTTGCCTTTTGGAATTTTCCGGGCGGATTGTTTCTCCTTCCGCTGACGCTCATCACGCTCGTCCCGCCGGCGGCGCGGCTTTTCCCGGCGGAACTGAACCCCGCCGGGCGCATGGCGACGATGGGAGGCATCCTCGCCGTTCACAAAAGGCTCGGCCTCGGCTACGTGCTGATTGTCCTGGCGGATTTTATCAGAACCCTTCTGTGAACCTGAGAAGATTAAGTCGGGGCGCGGTGCGGGATGGGACCATATTCCGGCGGATCAAATTGCAGCGGAAAGGAATGAATCTGAGCCAATGGATGAAGAAAAAATTGACGTTATCATAGTGGGCGGCGGTTTGGCCGGCTTTGTCGCGGCTTACCTGCTTGCGAAGGAAGGCCTCGACGTCATGGTGATTGAACGCGGCAATACCTGCGGTTCCAAAAACGTGACAGGCGGACGCCTTTATGGGCACAGTCTGGAGCGCATTATCCCGCGTTTCGCGGAAGAAGCCCCCGTAGAACGCATGATTACGAAGGAGCGTATCTCCTTCCTCACCGAAAGCGGCGCCTCGACAATGGAGTACGCTTCCGAACAGTTGAAGGAATTTCCCTCCTACTCCGTGCAGCGGGCGAAATTCGACCGTTGGCTTGCCGAAAAGGCGGAGCAGGAAGGCGCCATGTACATCTGCGGCATCCGTGTGGACGATCTGCTGGTGAGGGACGGCAAGGTCTGCGGGGTCGTGGCGGCCGGCGACGAAATCGAAGCCGACGCGGTTCTGCTCGCGGACGGCGTCAACTCCCTTCTGGCGCAGAAGCTCGGCATGAAGCGCGAACTTCATCCCGCGCAGGTGGGCGTCGGCGTGAAAGAGGTCATCCGCCTCGGGGAAAAGACCGTATGCGACCGGTTCGCCCTGAATCCCGGCGAGGGTGCGGCCTGGCTTTTCGTGGGGGACTGCACGGGCGGGAACTTGGGCGGCGGTTTCCTATACACTTATCAGGACAGCGTTTCCCTCGGCATCGTGACCACCGTCGGCGACATCGGCCGCTCCAAGCTTTCGGTTCCCGAAATGGTTGACCGGCTGAAGGAGCACCCGGCGGTCCGGCCCTACGTCGCGGGCGGGGAACTCATCGAGTACTCCGCGCACCTGGTCTCGGAGGGCGGCCTGAAGTCGATAAGCGAACTGTACCGGGACGGCGTCCTGGTCGCCGGGGACGCGGCCGGGTTTGTCATCAACTTCGGCTTTACCATGCGCGGCATGGACTACGCCATCGAAAGCGGAAAACTCGCCGCGGAAACCCTGCTCGCGGCTTATGAAAAAGGGGACTACAGCGCCGAAACCCTGTCGCGCTACAAGCAGGCGCTCGACCGGAGTTTCGTGATGCGGGATCTGAAACAGTTTGCGCGCATGCCTTCCTTCATGGAAAACCGCAGGATATTCGAAACCTATCCGGATACCGTGGACAATTTCCTGCGCGGACTTTTCACCGTGGACGGCTCCGCGCCGAAGCGGCTGGCGTTCAAGGGCATCGACGCGCTCAAAGAGATCGGGCTTGTGAATCTCGCGTTTGACGGACTCAAAGGATTGGGGGCGATGTGATGGCAAGTATGACGGTGGACAATAAATTAGGCGTAAACCGGTTTCTTCCGGACGAAAAACACAGCCACATCGACGTGGATAAAGGATACGGCGACTTAAAGGAAATAAAGCGGCTTGTGCTTGCCTGCCCGGCCCATCTTTATGTGCTGGAACCGGGCGGAAAGCTGACCTTCAGCCACGAGGGCTGTCTCGAGTGCGGCACCTGCCGCGTGCTCAGCGGCGGGAAAGTGGTCAGAAGCTGGGAGTATCCCGAAGGCGGCATGGGCGTGGAATACCGAATCGGCTGACCCGGAAACCCTCCCGGGTNNAAGGAGCTCTGATCAGAGCTCCTTTCTTTTCTTGTAAACCCTCGTGTTGTAATATCTCGGCTTCCCCTTCGAGGCGTTTTTGTATTCGATCGCTTCCGCCGGACAGCCGCAGATACAGGCCATGCAATGCGTACACCGATTTCCCCAACGCGGCCTGCCGTCCGCGAGCATAACGTTGTTGAGCGGGCACAGCCGCGCGCAGACTCCGCAGCCGGTGCAAGCCGGCGTAGACCAAAAGC
>DCTG01000232.1:7727-17389 GCA_002329245.1 Clostridiales bacterium UBA1446 | reverse complement strand
CCATGAACATGAAGTTTTCCAAGAGCGTGCTCAACACGGATGAAAAGCTGCAAAAGCTCGCCTGGCTGATCAAAGCGTTTATGAAGCGCGGCGGCTGGCATATTCAGTTCAACATCCACAGCAAGGAAGAGCTGCTCGACGCGCAGGAGCATCCGGAAAACCACAAAAATCTCCTGGTTCGCGTCGGCGGTTACAGCGCCTATTTCATCGACCTGCCGCCCGAGCTGCAGGCGGAAATCGTCAAACGCACCATGCACGAAGTGGTGTAGGAAGGTGCCGGAATTTTGAAGAGGGAGAAGGGTTGTTTGCCGACCCTTCTCCCGCAGAAGGAGCTTTTTTGGACAATATGGAAGGAATCGTATTCAACATACAACGATACAGCATTGACGACGGGCCGGGCGTGCGCACCACGGTGTTTTT
This sequence comes from Clostridiales bacterium UBA1446, assembly GCA_002329245.1. Classification (GTDB taxonomy): domain Bacteria; phylum Bacillota; class Clostridia; order Oscillospirales; family Oscillospiraceae; genus UBA1446. The sequence goes on along the minus strand of DCTG01000232.1, from coordinate 16,969 downwards.
AAAGGGATGTCCGCTGAAGTGCCTCTGGTGCTCCAATCCGGAGTCGCAAAGCCCGCAGCCGGAGCTATCCTACCGGTATACCGCGTGCAAGCGCTGCGGAACCTGCGTCCGGGTTTGTCCCAACCACGCAATATCGTTAGACGAGTCGGGGGTGCGCATCGACCGTTCGCTGTGCAGGGTTTGCGGGACGTGCGTAAAGGAATGCGCGGCGCAGGCGCTTAAAATCTCGGGTCAGAAAATGACCGTGGACGAGGTCATGAAGNNGGCGGGGGCATTACCTGCTCCGGAGGGGAAATCCTGTGCCAGCCCGATTTTGTCGCGGAGCTGTTTCGCCGCTGCCGTGAGCTAAACATTCACACGAACGCCGACACGTCCGGATTCGGTCCGGCGGAAGCGATGGAGAAAATCCTGTCCTTCAGCGACCTTGTGTTTTATGATCTGAAGCATATGGACCCCGCCGCGCATAAAAAGCTGACCGGGGTGTCGAACGAANNATTAGGTAATCTTGCCATGGCGGTGGAAAAAGGCGTGCCGGTCGTCATTCGGGTGCCGCTGATACCGGAGTATAATAATTCGGATGAAAACCTGCGTGCCTTGGCGGAAACGGTTTCCCGAATAGCCCCGAACGCACCGGTGGAATTTCTGCCATATCACAGATACGGGGCGAACAAGTATCCGATGGTCGGGATGCGGTATCAGCTGGAGGACCTGCGGACCTTGACGGAAGAAGAAACGAACCGGGCGAAAGAAATCGTGGAATCCTACGGACTCAAATGCGAGGTGGCAAAATAAAACGCCGCTCAGGTCTGCGCGCCGCCGCCGTTCCGGCGGTCCCGTAGGAAAGAGGGAGGAAAAGGCATGAGCAAGGTGAAAAACGAGCGGATTCCGGAAGACGAATTTTTAAAAATGCGGCAAAAGGTACTCGCTCTTTGGCCGACGGGAAGAGAAGTAGACTTGGAGGAAGCGGTTGCCTATAACAAAAGCCTGCCGGAAGACAAGAACATGGCCAAGATGCTTGCCAGNNCTTAAGGCGGAAGGGAAGACAAGCCTCTACCCCCGTTCCGGGACGCCGGTTGTGGAAGAGGAAATCAAGCTCCTTCAGTCTCTGAACGAGGCGGGCGTATGCCTTTTTCCCTTCACCACGGATTCCTACTCCAGAAATCTCAGGTTCGACATGGCGCAAAAGGGCTTGGAGGAGAGCATAAAAACCGGGATGCCTAAGCTCAACGGATTTCCCATCGTCAACCACGGCGTCAAAACAACCCGAAAGGTGATTGAGTCCTGCTACGGCGCGTTCGATTGCCGCAGTTCCCGCGAAGGACAGTGCATCATCGCCGAGATTGCCTTCGCCTCCGGCATCAGCGCAATGCCCCAGAGCCTGTTCGGCTGGATTTCCGGCTTCGACAAGCGCGCGACCCCGGAGGACTGCATCCGGACGGCGCAGTACAGCGCGCGGCTGTCGGGCTATTACGCCGAGCGGGGCCACATCATAAACCACGCCTGTCACGGATGGCTGGCAAACGGCGTCATTCCTTCCTACGTGGGCATCGCCTGCATGATTTTGGAGGCGCTCATCGCCGCGAAGCAGGGGATCAAAAGCGTTTCCCCGATGGTGAATTTTAACGGAAATATGGCGCAGGACTTGGGAGAGTTCCGGGCCGTCGATAAGCTGTTTCGGAAATACTTGGATCTTTACGGGCACCCGGACGTCATGGTGCCCGGAATGATCGGCAACCAGTCCTACCTCTACGCCTTCCCCGAGGATACCGGCAGGGCGTACGGATACATAAACTATACCGCCATGTTGGGCGCGCTGGCGGGGCTTCCCGCCTGCTCCGTCAAAACCGTGGACGAAGCGCTCGGCGTTCCGAGCATCGAAGCCCATCGGCAGACCTACCGCTCCGCCAATTGGATCTTCAACGTTGTCCGGCAGCAGCGGTTCGAGTTTTCCTCGCCGGAGATTGAACGGGAAGAGAAGATCACCCTCATGGCGGTCAGCGCCATCGTGGAGAAGGTCATGGAAATGGGCGACGGAGACGTCGCAATCGGCGTTGTGAAAGCCCTGAAGGCGGGCGTTTTGGACTGCCCGTTTTCCATCAATATGCACGTGCAGGACAACACCTTGGGCGTGAGGGACCTTACGGGCGCGGTCCGCTATCTCGACTGCGGCAACGTGGGTATTCCCGAGGAAGTCTTGGAGTACCACCGGGAAAAAATTGCCGAGCGCGAGGCTTACGAAGGCCGGAAAATGAGCTACAAGGTTTCCCTCGCCGATTTCTGGACCCTGAAGAAGGGGACCCTCGTCGACCCGAAGGAGGAAATTGTCTGCAAGGAGGAAGAGGGAAACGAGTATTTGGACAGGATCCGCCGGGCAAGACCCGCCGTCGTGACCGGCTCCGTCGGCGTGGACGCCCACGTCATCGGGACAAAGATCATCTCTAAGGTGCTGCGCGAGAACGGTTTCAACGTCGTCGCGTTGGGCGCGCAAAATTCTCCCGAGGAATTCATCGAGGCGGCCCAGGAGACGGACGCCGCCGCGATCATCATCACCTCCCTGTACGGAATGGCGGAGCTGGATTTGCAGGGCTTTCGAGAAAAGTGCGTCGAAGCCGGCATAGGAGACACGCTTTTGTACATCGGCGGCAACCTCGGCATCGGCAGGCATGATTTTAAGGACGACGAGTTGAAGTTTAAACGCCTGGGCTTCGATCGGGTCTATCCGCCCGACGCGTCGATTGAAACGTCCATGAAGGATCTGTGCGAAGACCTGATCGCGAAGGGGAAACTGTAGGGGAATTGGGACCGTTCGCTTTCCCCCAAGCGTTCGGATGCTCTGCATCGGGCCTTTTCCGGGATATGCCGTTGCGGCGGGACCGGAAGACAGGGGGGCGGTTTCCCTGTCTTCCGGATAAAACTGTCTGGCGGCAAAGCTTGCTTTGCGCGGTAAGCTCAGGGGACCGGTTTGCCATTCTTTCGGCGAACCGGTCCCCCTTCTGTTGTTCCGCTTCGGGAGAAGCTGCATTTTTCAAAGCCGCGCGGCCCGGAGCGCCTTGCAAGCGTGAGCGAAGGCGAGCCGGGTTCCGGACGTTCACGCCGTATTTTTGGAGGGTCTTGGGATATCGTTGACGATTACCACCCCGAGATTTCCGGTCGGATTTAAGTTCCGTAAAGAGGCCGAGATGCCGTCCGAGCAGCTCCAGCGCCCTGAGCTTATCCGCCATCCGGATTTGCACTTCCCGGCACTCGCCCTCCGCCGTGAGAACCCTCCTGATTTTTGCGCCGGCAATCGCAGCCGTGTCGTCCTGCGATACATCGGGCTTTAAGTCGCCCGTGGTAAAATCGACCAGATCCGCCACATTCGCGAAGGCGACGCGCGCCAGCTCCAAAATCACGCGATCCTGTCTGATTTTCGTGCGCTCGCTGCGTTTTTCCAGGGCTTCTTCGAGGCGGGCGCGCACCGCGGGACTTTTCATGATTTTGCACGCGGTGTCATTGGCGCATTTTGGGCTGTATCCCGCCCGGATTGCCGCCTGCGTAGCGTTATTGTCCGCGAGATACTCCTTGACGAACCGCTCCTGTTTTCCGGTTAAGTTTTCCATACTGAACCACCTTTCCTGATATGTATTGTCCTGTTTTTTCCGCCCCGCGCCGCCCGGAACAGGGAAGCGTTTCCCGGCTCCGCCGCCCGCCGCAAATGCAAAGAGAGCGCCCGGCGAATGCGCCGGCGCTCTCTGCGGACACGTATTGACAGTATCATTATAACACGGATTTTCTGAAAATCAATGACATGAAACTGACATTTTGAAATTTTTTTCAAAAAATGGGGGTAAGATGCATAAATATTCCCGGATCGGCCCTCCGACGGCAGGCAAGCGCGGCGGCCCGATTCTCCTGCGCGTCACATGGGCGTGTCGATTACGAGGGATAACGTTGTACCTTTTTTCCTATGATCGGATGTTCGTTCTGGCGGTCCGCGGGGGCTTTTCGGGAGCGGTTTGGAGAAATAATTCATTTGTTTTTGCCTCCGCGCCGTATTTTCGTCGGGATTTTTCATGATTATATTCGCAATCTGTGGAATCATATGGTATAATCGCATCGAAGGAATCTAAGGTGCAGTCCGTCTGAAATTCGATTTTTTACTTGACAGAAAAACGTCCGGATGATAAAATAATGGCAATATAATGAACGTGTTCATAATTGTCTGCGAAAGCGGGCGGTATGGGCAGGAACAGAAATCTGAACGGCTGTTTTCCTCTGTAAGCAAAAAGATTGAATTTTGTGTCAGGCGGAGCGGACAGATTGCTTCAGACCAAATATTTTTTGGAGGTATGGCAAATGGATTTCGGTCTAACAGAAGAACAAAAAATGATACAGGAACTGGCAAGAGATTTTGCCGAAAAGGAAATTGCTCCTTATGTGGAAGAGGACGAAGAAAACCATTATTACCGCAGGGAAATCCTGACCAAGATGGGTGAACTCGGCCTGCTCGGCTTCAGCATTCCCGAAGAGTACGGCGGAAACGGTTTGGGCTGGATGGAAGCGGTTACCGCTCTCTATGAAATCTCCAAGGTTCATACTTCCTGGCGTCTGAGCATCAGCGGCAACGTCTGGGGCCCGGCGTTGACCATCCTCGAGTACGGCACGCAGGAACAGAAGGAAAAGTATATTCCCGGCCTGTGCAGCGGCGAATACGCCGGCAGCTTCGCGATTACCGAAGCCAACTCCGGCTCCGACGTTGCCAGCATGAAGATGACCGCCAAGGATATGGGCGATCACTGGCTGCTCAACGGATCCAAGATGTGGATCTCCGGTGGGCATACCTCCGATGTGGGCCTCATCTATGCCGTAACCACGCCCGGCGCCGGCTCCAAGGGACTCAGCTGCTTCATCGTGGACTACAACAACACCCCCGGCGTCACCCGGATTCCCATCCACACAAAGGTTGGCATGTGGCCGGCTCCCACCTCCGAACTGGTGTTTGAGGACGCGGTCATTCCGAAGGAGAACCTCCTTGGCCCGCTGAACAAGGGCTTCCAGATCTGCATGTGGATGCTCAACAACACCCGTATGGGCTGCGCGACCGGCGCCGCCGCTCTTTCCGCCGCCGCTCTGGAAGGCGCCGTCAAGTACGCCAACGAGCGCACCCAGTTCGGTCAGCCGATCGGCAAGTTCCAGATGGTCCAGCAGCAGATTGCGGAGATGAAGCTCGAAGACGAAGCCGCCCTTCTGATGGTTTACCGCGCCGCCTGGCTGAAGGAGAACAAGCTGCCCAGCCAGCAGGCGACCTCCATGGCGAAGCTGATGAGCTGCAACGCGGCCGTCCACGCGGCGAACTTGGCGATGAAGATCTACGGCTCCTACGGCTATTCCACGGAATATCCCTGCGGACGCTGGCTGCGCGACGCCAAGCAGTTCGAAACCCTGGAAGGCACCTCCAACATCCACATGGGCATTGTCGCCGGCATCGAGCTCGGCTATGCGCCGAACCGCTAAGCGCGTTCAGTATCAAAACAATCAAAGGAAACTGGCACGCTCTCTTAATTGGAAATAATACCTGTTTGAAAAACGAAAATGTCTTCCGCTTTCGGAAGACATTTTCGGGTATCTGGAGCAAATTGTCAGAAAAATGACAATCTTTACGGACGGTTCCGGGAAGCCGGAACCGTCCGTAAAGAGGAAAATGAAAACGGTTATTACGCGCGCGGATATCTCTCTTTACGGGGGCACGCGCTTAATAAAATAGAAGCGCAGCCTTTCGGCTGTGCTCCCCAAGGATCGAATGGAATATAAAGGAGGCGAGCTGTGTGTCCAACATATTGTATGAAGTCAAAGATCATATCGCTCTGATTACCATCAACCGGCCGGAATCCATGAACGCGCTCAATACCGCCACGATGAAGGAGCTGGATGCGGCGATTACCCGGGGAGAAGAGGATGACGACGTCTATGTCATGATCATCACCGGGACCGGAAAGGCTTTTGTCGCCGGTGCGGACATATCCCAGATGAAGGACCTGACGTCGATGGAGGCCAAGGTATTCGGAGAAATGGGAAACCGCGTCTTTTCCCGCATCGAAAACAACATAAAGCCCGTAATCGCGGCCGTGAACGGCTACGCGTTGGGCGGCGGATGCGAGCTGGCAATGGCCTGTGACATCTGCGTCGCGGCGGAAAATGCGAGGTTTGGTCAGGTTGAGGTGCAGCTTGGGATCATTCCCGGTTTCGGCGGCACACAGCGACTGCCTCGGATCGTAGGCACGTCGAAGGCAAAGGAACTCATCTTTACCGGCGCTACGATCGACGCGCAGGAAGCCTATCGGATCAACATGGTCGGTAAGGTGGTCCCGGCCGATAAGCTGTTGGAAGCCGCGTTCGAACTGGCGAGAAAGATCGCTTCCAACGCCCAGATGGCGGTTCGTCAGAGCAAAAGCGCGATCAACAAGGGGATGCAGTGCGACATCCGGACGGCAACCTCGTTTGAGACCGAAGCGTTCGCCATCTGTTTCTCCACACAGGACCAGAAAGACGCAATGGGCGCGTTTCTGGAAAAAAGAAAGTTAGACGGGTTCAAGAACAAATAAAACGGAGGTATTTGGATGGAAAAGATTTGTGTGATCGGCGCTGGAACCATGGGTCTTGATATCGCGCAGACCTTTGCGGCTAAAGGCTATGAGGTGCTTGTGCGGGATATCAGCGACGAGATCATTGAAAAAGCTTCCTCCCGGCTTCAGAAGAGCCTTGCCCGCCTTGTGGAGAAAGGGAAACTGGAGGAGAGCGTGAAAAATGAGCTTTTGCGCAGGATCTCCTTTACAACGGATCTGAACCCGGCGAAAGACGCCGATCTTGTGATCGAAGCGATCATTGAAAACGCCGGCCTGAAAAAGGACGTTTTCAAAACGTTGGACGGCATCTGCAAGCCGGAAACCATTTTCGCCTCCAACACCTCTTCCATCTCCGTCACGGAACTGGCCTCCGCCGTGAGCCGCCCGGACAAATTCATCGGCATGCACTTTTTCAATCCCGTTCCGGTGATGAAATTGGTGGAGGTCATCCGGGGCATCTTCACCTCCGATGAAACCTTCCGGACGATTTTTGATCTGGCCGCCGCCGTCGGCAAGGATCCGGTTGAGGTGAAGGACGCTCCCGGCTTCGTGGTCAACAAAATTCTGATTCCCATGATCAACGAGGCAATTTGCGTTTTGGAAGAGGGGGTTGCCTCCGCCGAGGACATCGACAAGGCGATGAAGCTCGGCGCGAACCATCCCATCGGCCCGCTCGCCCTGTCCGACCTGATCGGAAATGACGTCGTCCTGCACATCATGAACGTGATCTTCCAGGAAACGGGCGATCAGAAGTACCGTCCCGCCCGCCTGCTGAAGAACATGGTGCGCGGAAACCTCCTTGGCAGAAAGACCGGCAAAGGATTTTTCACTTACCAATAAGCGCCGCGCCCGCGGCATCATGCGGGAAAAAACCCGCCTGTTGAAAACAGCCTGAATAGAAGGCCAAAGCGACTGCTTTTGCATTCGCTTTGGCCTTTAGCTTATATGATGATACGTATATCGCCATCTAGGCTATAGGTGATAGTCCATGACAAAAACGGATTTTTTAACTACTAATTAGGCTTATATTTCTCTCATCTACTCTCTGTTATAAGTGCATCAAGCGTTTTAATTTTATCTTTTATTCTTGAAATATCATCATGAGGTACTGTAAGCTTTTCTATTATTTCAGTTTTTTTATTATGATCATCAATTAAGAAGGATTTTAAGAAAACTTCAAACGGAATATGCATCAACTGCTGAGAACTTATATGCTCTTGATTTTTCGTGAGAATGCATTCCTTCCAATATAACTATTATTATACTGTATATCCTAATTCTAAACCTCGTGTTCTTGCAATAAATAAGTATTTCATATCTTTACTTCACCCGCGGAAAAACTGCCAACATCATATCACTTGGAATCCAGCGGCTGCCTGTTGTCTTGTTGTAAACGACCTTTTGGAGGACCTCCTTCAGAAGGTCGTTTTTCTCTTTCGGGGTTTCGAGGCGGTCGTAAAGCTCCAGCACGCGCTCAACCCGGGGCAAGATGGAAAGCTGCTTTTCGGCTAACTTCTTCTCTGTCTCAAGCTGTTCGGCAGCCTCGGCTAATGCCGCCTCCGTTTCGGCTGTCTTGGCGGCAAGGATTCGGCTGCGCTCAAGAAAAGTTTCTTTGTTGTATACGCCTTGTTCCAGAAGGTCGAATAAGCTGTTTCGCTGCGTCTGCAGCGTGGCGAGTGCGGAGGAAAGCCGGGCGACGGTTCGCTCCAGCGCCTGAACGGAGGCCCCGGCGGTATCGGTCGATAACTTAGCCGAAGTCAAATCAAGCTTATAGTCCGAAAGCCAATGACGCAGGGCTTCGAGAATGCCGCGCTCCACTTCCTCCAAAACGGAGGCCATGTTTTTGCAGTCCTTATTCGGGCAGGCAACCATGTCGCGGCCTCGCCGGAACTTCCGACGCTCTAAGCTGCGGCCGCAGCGGGAACAGATAAGAAGTCCGGAAAGGGGATTAAGCATCTCCTTGCCGCCGGGGACGGGGGAGCGGGACCGATTGCGAAGAATCTCCTGCGCGGCTTCCCAGGCAGCCCGGTCGATGATCGGTTCGTGAAGCCCGGGGATAAGGGGCATCTCGTGGTTTACCGGACGGACGGAAACAGGCTGTCCGTCCTTCATCCGCTTTACCGTGGGCCGATAGGACCAGCGGATGAATCCCGCGTAGGTGGGGTTGACAAGAATGTCTTTTACTGTACAGGGCTGCCACTTGCCACCGCCGGGGGAAGGGATTCCTTCGGCGTCCAACTTCTTCGCGATGGTAAACGAGCCATATTGCCGTAAGGAGCCGTCCGGCTGGCGCTCGCCGTGTACATATAAATCAAAGATATGGCGGACTACCTCCGCCTTGTCCGGGATAATTTGGAGTGTATTTCCTTTTTGCTTCGACAGCTTGACCTTTGCATATCCATAGGGCGCGCTGCCCGCAATGAATTTCCCCTCGCGGATGGAGGCGGTCCTGCCGCGCTGCAGGCGCCGGTTGATCGTTTTATACTCCCGGCGGCTCATAAAGAGGCCAAACTCAAAATACTCCTGGTCCGCTTCATCTTCGGGGTCATATATCTTGGAAGGAGTAATTATCTTCGTTCCGGAATACTGAAACGTCTCGGCCACGATCCCTTGGTCGCGGGTATTGCCGCGTGCGAGACG
>DCTG01000232.1:2173-7708 GCA_002329245.1 Clostridiales bacterium UBA1446 | reverse complement strand
GCCGGAGACGACTTCTTCATAGATTTTAGCGACAGCGTAATTATTCCGCCGTGCAAGATCGAGCAGGGCGGTCCGGTGCCGGGCAAGGGTGTCCCCGTCGCCCCGCGCTTCTGCCTCCCGATCCGCGCGGGATTTTCGCAGGTAGATCAAATATTGGGCCATGGGGTTCCTCCCCAAATAAATATTAATCCTTAAGCTTTTTCCTTTCCTGTTCCCGTTCAATTTGCTTAATACCCTTTTGCGCCAGAACCTATATCGACCATTTTGCCGACATCGGCAAAATGGTTTTCAACAGCAATGCCGCTGATTTTGCAGGCAGTTTTTGCGCGTTCGATCGCATCACTGAATCTTCTCCAGGTATCATACTCAAGCACCGGTTGCAGTTCTCTGGCAAGCCAGAACTCTGTACCGTCTTCCGTATAATGTTTAATGCTCTCAAATACGATTTCTTTTTCATCGTCAAAATAAAAAATGAAGAAAGCACACACCTCATTTCAGGAGCTTTGTATACTTAATGGCAAACGTGTTCCCTTGGCCTCTGGTCTCAATTTCCCAAACAGTGCGGAATTTTCGAAGGAACGTCAATCTTGATCCACGGGGAAGCTTCCCAAAACATATTACACGATAGACCATTTTGTTGATGTCAACAAGAGCGAAAAACTTTATCCAAACCCGATTTTACCATATATTACCACTAAAGGTCTTGGGTGGCAAGAAGAATAATATATGGATTCATTGGAGTGATCGGAAGACAGTACCCCGAACGAACAGGAAAGCAGGCATAGGACATTCCGCGCGGAACGTAAATTGAAGCGGGGGTGATGTCCATGATCAAGGGAAAATTTCCGTTTGAGGCGCCGGAAGAGGACCTCAGAATGTCAGGAACAACCGAGGGTGGTGCCAGATTCAGTATCTATGATACCTATTGCAAAAATTTCGGGCCGGAGGAGAAGGAGAAAACGGACAAGAGGATCATGGATATTTACATACGGTCCTTGCAGAGAAAATTCTTGGAAAGGAAGAAAACCTTTGAAAATGCTCCCGTTTCGGGGCAGGATGCCGGAGGCGGTTGAGAGCCTGTCAGGATAATCATAAGAAGGTGAAAAAGCGGTTTTTGTATCCAGGACAAAGCGGCGGGTGCAAGTAAAAATGCGCAAAAATAATGGGAAGCTGTTTTATCCGGCCTCCGCCTGGCAATGATATAGTCAAAGCAAAGGGCAATAAATCATATGAGCGTAGGAAAACCTGCCTTCCGCCGAAACGGAAAGGCGGGAAGGGCGAGAAGAGGATAGGATGAAGGTCGGAGTTCCCAACGCCTTGCTGTATGCAAGATATCATGTGTTTGTGAAGACTTTTTTGTCAGAGTTAGGCGCGGAGATTGTGGTTTCTCCTCCCACAAACAAGGCGATTTTGGATATGGGAGTAAGCGGCTGCGTCGACGACGCCTGCCTGCCGGTCAAGGTGTTTCACGGGCACGCGGCATGGCTCGGGAACAGGTGCGACCTGATTTTTATCCCACGCCTCATCGGTGTGAAAGAAAAGGAATATATCTGCCCGATGTTCTGCGGGNNTTGAGATGGTGAAAAACAGCCTTCCCGGGCTTCCCGGCCTCATTGACGCGCCGCTTACCTCCGTAAAAGGCGACGCTTTTAAACGGTTCGCCCGCGGCGTGGGTAAACCTGTGACGGACGACAGGCGCAGAATTTTGGCGGCGCTTGAAAAAGCCGGACAGCGATACCGGGAAGAAAAGACCGGTTTTTGCGACCGGGGATATCCGATCACCGTCGCGCTGGTCGGTCATGCCTACAATCTCTACGACCGATTTATAAACATGGACCTGAAAAAAAAGCTCAACCGCCTCGGCATCGGCGTCGTAACTTCCGAATGGGCGGACAGGGAAGGAATCGAACTGGCGGGGCGGCGGCTGTTTAAGAAGCCGTTTTGGACCTTCGCCCGGGAGTATTTCGGTGCGGCGGTCTCGCTGGCGGAAGCCGGTTTGGTGCAGGGCATCGTCTATGTCTCTTCCTTTTCCTGCGGAATCGATTCCGTGGTGAGCGAACTGATCCAAAGCGAAGTCGGAGACTTCCCGCTTCTTGTCGTGAAGTTGGACGAGCATACGGGGGAAGCTGGCCTCGATACGCGGCTCGAGGCGTTTGCCGATATGCTNNTTATCACCTTTCCCAATATGGGGAATGTCGCCGCCGCGGCGGCAGTGCTGTTTCAGGGACTAAAAATTCCTTATGTCCTGCCGGAAAAAAACAGTAATAAGACGCTTGAGATCGGAACCCTCTATGCGCCGGAGGAAATCTGCTATCCGTTCAAGTTGGTTTTGGGCAATTGTATCTCCGGTATTGAACGCGGGGCGGACACCATTCTGATTACCGGAAGCTGCGGACCCTGCAGGTTCGGCGAATACTGCGAGCTCCTAATGCGGATTCTCCGGGATTTGGGATACCGAAACCTATCATTTGTGGTCGCGGACCTCTCCCCGGAAATCGGGTGGAAGGAGTTTTGCGGCCGGATTGAGAAAATTACATCCGAGAGCCCCGTTTCCCCGTTCGAACAACTCCTGGCCCTGCAGCGGGCTTATCGGACGGTTGCGCTTTGCGATAAGCTTGACGCCGAGGCATGCCGTTTGGCTGGACTGGAGCGGGAACGGGGACAGTGCAGGAGGATTCTGCAGGCGTACAAGGAACGGCTGCCTTTGTGTGAAAGTCCGGAGGAAGCGTTGCGGCTGCTCGGGGATACCCGTGAAGCATTAGACCTTGTCGAGCTGGATCCGGAAAAGAATCCGCTTCGCGTCGCTATCATCGGGGAAATCTTTACGGTTATCGAGCCCTTTTCCAGCCTGTATTTGGAAGAGAAGCTGATGGAATACGGCGTGTCAAGCTTTCGGAAGATGTCTCCCAGCTGGTGGGTAAAGGACCTTGTGATGAAGCCGCTTCGCTGCAACTCAAGAAAAATATTCCGGTGCGCCGGTAATTATCTGCCGTATCCCGTTGGCGGGCACGGAAGGGAATGCGTCGGTGAGGCGGTGCTTGCGAAAAAAGAGGGGATGGACGGGGCAATCCAGCTCTTTCCGATGGGCTGCATGCCGGAAGTGGTCGCGAAATCGGTTCTTCCCGCGATATCACGGGATCTGGATTTCCCGATCATGACGCTCGTCTTGGACGAGGGAACAGGCGAGGCCGGTTTCATCACGCGGATTGAAGCGTTTTTGGATCTGCTTTCCGCGCGAAAAAAACGGGCGGCCGGTTTGGCGTCGGGATTTGCCGGCGACCCACATTAAAGCTGTCCCGCTTGGAAGCGGGGCGGAATATAAGCATAAGAAAGGGATCGGTCTTTGAAAATTGGCTATTATTTAGGGGTCGACGTCGGTTCCGTCAGCACGGACCTTGTGCTCATGGAGGAGGACGGCTCCATTGCGGATAAACTGTATCTGAAAACCGGCGGACAGCCGATTGAAACGCTGAAGCGCGGACTGAAAGAACTCTCCCGAAAAATCGGAAGCGACACGGAAATCAGGGCGGCGGGAACGACCGGAAGCGGGAGGCAGCTTGCCGGCCTTCTGATCGGCGCGGATGTCGTAAAAAACGAAATCACCGCGCACGCAGCCGCGGCGTGCCGGTTTGTGCCCGATGTCCGGACGATTTTGGAAATCGGCGGACAGGACTCGAAGATCATCTTAGTCCGGGACGGGATGGTATGCGATTTTGCCATGAACACGGTCTGCGCGGCGGGGACCGGCTCGTTTCTCGACCGGCAGGCCGCCCGCCTTGAAATACCCATCGAGGAATTCGGGGGATACGCGCTGCGCGCGAGACATCCCGTCCGGATTGCCGGGCGCTGTGCGGTCTTCGCGGAATCTGATATGATTCACAAGCAGCAGGGAGGTCACTGCAGCGAGGATATCATCGCGGGCCTGTGCGAGGCGCTGGTGCGCAATTACCTCAACAATCTTGCAAAAGGGAAGGAAATCTGCGCCCCCGTCGTATTCCAGGGCGGCGTTGCGGCAAACGTCGGAATCGCCGCGGCGTTTGAAAGGAGCCTGCAGATGAAGATTCTTATCCCGCCCCATTATGAGGTCATGGGCGCTTACGGAGCCGCGCTTCTCGCGCAGGAGGAGGCCCGCGCCCGCGTCGGGAAGACCCGCTTCTCCGGCTTCGATCCCTCGGTGGACGACTTTGCCGTAAAGAGCGCGGAGTGCGCCGACTGCCCGAATAACTGCGAAATCATCCGGATCGAAAATCGCGGCGTTTTGATGGCGTGTTGGGGAGACCGGTGCGGAAAATGGAACGCGCAGGCGGCAAAAAGCGGCATACCGGCGCAGAATCCCAAAAGCGCGGTGCGGATATGACGCTTTATTTGGTTGTTTTGCCCTTGCGTGCGGCTTCGGTTCTTGACAGCAGAAGACAAGGGTTGTTAGAATAAAACAGCGGCGAAAGTCCCGGTTAACCGGTCGGGACCTTTCGCCTAGGCTTAGAGAATGAGGAGTGCTGTTATGTTCTACGAACCGGAGAAAAACAACCATGGTCTATCCCGGCCTCCGTTTAAATCCTGCGTGGTTCCCCGTCCCATCGGCTGGCTTTCCACCCTTAGTCTAAACGGGGTTGCGAATTTAGCTCCTTACAGTCAGTTTACCAACCTGACGTTTGAACCGCCCTATATCGCGGTTTCCATTAATCAGGGACGGCTGCAAAATCGCAAGGACACCACCGAGAACATTGAACAGACGGGTGAATTTGTCTACAATATGGTGACCTATGATCTGCGCGAGGCGATGAACATAACGGCGGCGGAGTTTCCGCCCGATGTCGATGAATTCGAGGCCGCGGGGCTGGAAAAAGCGCCGTCCGTTTTGGTGAAGCCCTGGCGGGTGGCCGCCTCTCCCATCCANNGCCTTCCGGGATTGGGACGCGTCGGTACGGCCGACGTCATCATCGGCAAGGTGGTCGGCGTCCATATTAGGGATGAATTCATCCTCCCGGACGGGAAGATCGATATCCTGAAAATACGGCCGCTTGCCCGCCTTGGCTACAGCGACTATACGACCGTGGACTCCGTGTTCGAAATCAAACCTTCCGTTGCCGCCGGCGTTCGGGAGGACCTGTCGTTGGGGCTGGAGGGCGCGGCTAGGACGATGCCAAGGATCAAGTAGCGGACGGAAACCTCCGACCCTTTGATTTGGACACAGATCGGTTACATAGAAAGAAAAAAGGCGCCGCAAAACGTTTCATACGTTTTGCGGCGCTTCTTCGTCCTTTATTTTGTAGATATTTGGGTTTCGTCTTCCTCTTGAGAGTCTTCCGGTTGAGGATTCATCCTTTCCTGCTCGCGGCAAGTTATGNNCTGAACCGCAGAGGATTTTGTATCTGCTGCGGTTCCGTCGGAAAGCTCTGCCGCGCAGTCTGGATCTTCGCGCAAACGTTTCTTTTTCTTCTTTTTCGAGCGGAAGCGCTCGGACAGGCTGTCCAGCAGGGAGTAATAGACGGGGGTTAAAAAGAGAGCCACTGCCGTGGAGACGACCATGCCGAA
>DCTG01000232.1:0-2124 GCA_002329245.1 Clostridiales bacterium UBA1446 | reverse complement strand
GAATCGCGGTATTTTTGTCCTCGCCCCTGCGTCTTCGGGTGTTCGTATAGTCTACAAGGATGATGGAAGAGTTGACTACGACGCCTGCTAAAATAATGATGCCTATGATGGAGACAATGGAAAACTTCTGTCCAGTAACAGGAAGGCCGAACAAAGCGCCGGCAAAGGAAAGCGGGATAATCATCATAATGATGACCGGCATGAGGAAGGACTCAAACTGGGATGCCAATACGAAATAAACCAATCCGGCTGCGATCAGAAGTGCGTAGCCAAGGGTTGTAAAGCTTTCCTGCATGTTCTCATACGCGCCGCCCATTTCGGCAAAATAGCCTTCCGGTATGCCGTAATTGTCTATGATAGCCTGAATTTCCTGGGTAATTTTATTGGTATCCCCGGAAAGCGAACTGCCGGTAATGGTGACCACGCGGGCTTGGTTGCTTCGGCTGATGGTCTGGGGCGCGAGCTTCACATCGACGCTGGCGACTAAGGAAAGAGGCACCGCGCCGCCGGCGGGAGTCGGGATGGAGAGGTCTTTCAGGTTGTCAAGGCTTTTGGAGGAAAACTTATCTCCCTTAACCGACACCGACATTTCGGTGCCGCCGATGCGAAGCTCGGTTGCGGAAGTGCCGGTCAGCTCGCTGCGAACAGCCTGGCCGATGGTGGCCGCCGTCAAACCGAACCGGGTTGCGTTTTCTCGATTCAGTGTAATATTGACCTGCGGGACTTCTTCCTTTACGGAACTTGTGACGTTCAACGCGTCCGGAAGCGCCCCGATTCGTGCGGTGAGTTCCTCAGAAATCTTTTTTAGTTGCTCATAATCGCTTCCGCTCAATTCGATGTAAATGTCATCGCCTGTCATCATCGACATGTAGTCTCCCGCGTTGACCGAAATCTTGCAGCCGGCAATATCGCTCACAAGCTCCCGCAGCTGGTTTCCCACTTCCGCGGAAGATCGGTCGCGATCCTTGAGCGGCAGAAGGTACAGGTAAATCGTCGAGCCTTCCGAGGTGGCTTCGTAGTAAACATAGTCAAGCTCCGGCAGATTTTTCTGTGCAATGTCGACGACGCGGTCCGAANNCCTCCAACTCGCTGCCGAGCGGCATACTCAAATTGACGGTGATGCTGCCCTGGTCCATAGTGGGGATCAGTTCCACGCCTGCGCCGAAGACCGGCGCAAGAAACAGGATAAACAGAAGAACGGATGCAATAACGCCAACCTTTCGCTTGTTGATCAGGTAGGAAATCGCGCTGCGATAACGGTCCATGAGGCGAAGGCCGGTTTGCTGGCGGTTTGCAGTCATCCGGCGGAGGGCCCGGCTTCTGCCGCGATCAAGTAGGATATAGCAAAGCAGCGGTACGAGCGTCAGCGAGATCAGAAGCGAGCTGAGCAGAAGAGACGCAATCGTCAGGGTGAAATCGCGGAACAGCTGTCCGGAAAGGCCGCTTGACAGGCCGATGGGGAGAAAGACGACAACGGTTGTCAGCGTGGAAGCGATAACGGGGAGCGTGACTTCGGCGGCTCCCTCCACACAGGCTTCCAGCCGTTCCTTTCCGTCCGCCCGGAAGCGGAAGATATTTTCAAGCACCACAATGGAGTTGTCTACAATCATGCCCACGCCCATGGCGATGCCGCCTAAGCTCAGTACATTGAGCGTGATATCGAAGACCTGCATGATGAGGAACACCTGTATGATGCAAACGGGCATGGAAATCGCAATAACCGCGGTGGCGCCGAAATCGCGCAGGAAGAGAAAGAGTACGATCGCCGCCAACAGGATTCCAATAATAATGTTTTGGATGGTGTTTCGAACCGAGAGGTCGATAAAATCACTCTGATCCATGACGATGGAGTACTGAAGGACAGGATTTTTTGCCGCAAGCTCCGCCATCTCGGCTGACACAGCCTTGGCAACGTTCGCCGTATTGACGCCGGACTGCTGGGCGACTGAGAGAAGGACACAGGAGTTGCCGTCCAACTTGGTGATATTGAGCTGGTCCTGCGGTACGAGGCTGACGTCCGCAATCTCGCCGAGGCGAACGGAGCCGCCGGTGGGGAGGGGGATCAGAGTATTGGCCACGTCTTCCACCGAAGTGAATTCCCCGTTGGTTCGGACGGTCAGAGAG
>DCTG01000011.1:819-5037 GCA_002329245.1 Clostridiales bacterium UBA1446 | reverse complement strand
TAAGCTTTTAGTCTTTGACCGAAACTGTGCCTTCGGAACAGGTAGTGGAGCCCTGCTTTCAGAAGCTAGGTCTGCGTTATTTGACCATAAAGATCGTATCAAAATAACCGGCCAGGTAATGGGTCTGGGCGGTGAGGATCTTCCGGCCCGGTTTTTGGCCCGGAAAGCCCGGGAAATGATGGAGGTGTTAAAATGAGTGTCACCATAAAAGAACTTTCCGATGTAGAATATGTAGTTCCTGGCTCTGCAGCATGTGCCGGGTGTCCCTCTACCATAGCCTTGCGTATCGTGGGCAAAGCCTTAGGGGAGAATGCCATTATGCTCATGACCCCATCATGTGCTGTAGCCAGTATCGGCCTTTTACCTAAATCTTGTTATTCTCTTCCGGTACTAAATATCTGTTTTGCTTCAGCAGGCGCATCAGCCGGGGGGTTAACTCTGGCTCTGGATGCCCTTTACGAAAAAGGCCGCTTCAAAGGAGAAAAACCTACTGTTTTTAACTGGACCGGAGATGGGGGAACCTATGATATTGGTCTTCAAGGGATCTCTGCAGCGGCAGAAAGAAATGATGATATTATCCATTTTTGTTTTAACAACGAGGCCTATTCCAACACGGGCGTGCAGCGCAGCGGCGCAACGCCTCTCTTCGCCTCCACCACGACGACGCCGGCCGGGAAACAGATGCCCAAGAAGAACGTTGCGCAGATCATGCTCGAGCACCGCGTGCCGTATGTGGCAACCGCTTCGCTGGCCTATCCGCAGGACCTGTACCGAAAGGTGGAAAAGGCCAAAGGCATTCGCGGATTTAAATACATTGAGATTCACGCCCCCTGTTATACCGCCTGGAAGTTCGGCTCGGCGGACACCGTGGAAGTCAGCCGCCTCGCGGTACAGTCGGGTGCCTGGCTGCTCTGGGAGGCGGAAAACGGGAAGCTCAGCTTTAACGCCCTCACGGCGCAGATTGCCTCGGGGAAAAAAGAGCCGATCCCGTTGGAGGAATATCTCAAGACGCAGGGGCGCTTCAGCCACCTCATGAAGAACCCGAAGAAGGAAGAATTCCTCGCTCAGATGCAAAGGGAACTGAAAGCGGAACTGGCGGCGCTTCGCCACCGCGCGGAATTTAAGCCACCGGAAGAAGAATAAAAAAATCATATGCGCGCCGNNGCCCTCCTTTTTGGCTCTCCGCATTTTTCCGTCTCAAGTCTCCCCCACGAGGAAGGTATTTCTCCGAAGGCTCTCTTTGAGGGGAATGCCCCCATCGGCCAGCCGTTTTCCTCGCCCCCAAGGTCCCAACGGAGTTGGAAAAGCCGAATCATCCCGGCCGAACGGAACGCGCAAGAAAACCCCTTGACAAAAGAAATGCGCTTTTTTATAATGCATGTAACTACCTTGATGAAGAATGGCTGCGTCCAACCTTCTGCAGAGAGCCGCCGGCCGGTGCAAGGCGGCGAGGGCGACGGCAGCGGATCGCTTCGGAGTACGGGCCCGAAAACGTTGTACAGTAGGCGTCCGCGTCAGGCCGCGTTAAGGCCGGAAGCTTGGTGTGAGCTTCGATGAGAGGGCGAAAGCCAATTTGGGTGGTACCGCGGGTCAGTATGGACTCGTCCCATGTTTTGGGGCGGGTTTTTTATTTTCATACCCGGCGGGAGAGGTCGCCGACCGGACCGCCTTCGCGGATCAGGCCTTGTTTCCGGAGAGCTTCGGGACATAACCGGATAGGAGAGAGCATCCATGAGCATGCATGAAAAATACGCGGAAGAGAGATACGGCGAAAATGGCGAATTGACCTGTTTCCGGCTGAAGGAGACGGAGACGTTCAACTTTGGCTATGACGTGGCGGACGAAATCGCGCGAAGCAGTCCCCAGCGGCGCGCCATGGTCTGGCGCGGCCAAACCGGGGAGGAAGTTACTTACACCTTTGCGGACGTAAAGCGCCAGTCCGACCGTACGGCCAATTATTTAAAGTCTCTCGGGATCCGGAAGGGCGACACGGTTTTGGTCGCGCTGAACCGGCAGGATCAGTTCTGGATTGTCGCGATTGCGCTGCACAAGTTGGGAGCAATTCTTCTGCCCGCGGACGTCCGGATGACGCGCCCGGACGCGGAATACCGCATCAAAGCCGCCCGGGTGAAAATGGCAATCTGCGCCGGGCAGAGCGCTGCGGCAGACGCGGTGGAAGAAGCCGGCTGCCCTTCTCTTGCGCTGAAGGGAATCGTGAACGGCGCGCGGCCGGGCTGGCACAGTTTTGACGAAGAGGTTCCGAAGGCGGGCGAAGTTCTTGCGCGGGAAACCACCCGCCTGAGCGAGCCCATGCTCCTCCTCTTTTCCTCCGGCACCGCCGGGAACCCTAAAATGATCCTGCACAACCACGGCTACCCCTTAAGCTACCTTCCCGCGGCAAAACACTGGCAGTGCGTGAAGCCGGAAGGCCTGCACTTCTCCGTTTCCGAAGCGTGGTGGAGCAAGACGTTCTGGGGAGAACTCTACGGCCAGTGGCTGATGGAGGCCGGGGTCCTTTTCTATGATTTTGAACGTTTTATTCCCGCCGAAATTTTGTCTCTGATTGAAACATACCGCATTACCACACTGTGCTGTCCGCCCGCGGTTTACGGTTCGCTGTTGGGGGAGGACATGGAAAAGTACGATTTATCTTCCCTTGCTCACGCGACTGCGGCGGGCGAGGCGCTCAGCCCCGCCGTGTTCCGGGAATGGAAGCGCCGGACAGGGCTGAGCCTCATGGAGGGGTTCGGTCAGGCCGAGACGGCGCTTCTGATCGGGAACCTCAAGGGGACCGTTCCGAAGCCCGGTTCGATCGGAAAGCCGGCACCCTGCTATGCCGTGGATCTGATCGACGAAGAGGGACAAAGCTGCCCGCCCGGCGTTGCGGGCGAGATTGCGCTCGCCGCCGACCCGAAACCGCTCGGACTCATGGATGGTTATTACGGCGAGGAGGAGCGCACGGCGAAAGCCTTTCGCGAAGGCTGGTATCGCACGGGCGACGCCGCCTGGCGGGATGAGGACGGTTTCTTCTTTTACCTCGGCAGAAACGACGACATCATCCGCTCGTCCGGATACCGCATCAGCCCCTTCGAGATCGAAAGCGTGCTGCAGGAGCATCCGGCGGTTCTGGAATGTGCCGTAACCGGCGTTCCGGACGAAAGTCGGGGGCAGCTGGTAAAGGCAACCGTCGTCCTGGCGGAGGGCTATTCTCCCGCGGAAGCGCTCAAATGCGAACTGCAGGAACATGTGAAAAGTCAAACGGCGCCGTACAAGTATCCAAGCGTGATCGAATTTGTCGACGCGCTGCCCCGCACCATGAGCGGAAAGATCCGCAGGGCGGTAATCCGCTCGAAAGATCTTTTTCCCGAATCCGCCGCCCGACAATCCTGAATTCCGGGACACTTAGGCGAAGAAAGGAACCCCCGCTGCCGGGAAACACAAACGGCGGCGGGGGTTTTCGCATCGGATTTGTTAGAATAGATGAAACCTTTTTCAGATGTGATTTTGTTCACTATAAATAAGAGGAAGTTTGTCTTTATAATATATAATGGGGTGGGATTATTTGGCCATTACGTTTGCTCCCTTGCGGAGGTACATGAAGGACAACGGAATCTCTTATTATTTTTTGTCCAACCAGGGTATCGACAACCGGACGCTGCATCGTATCCGACATGATGAGCCCGTCACGACTGTCACGCTGAACAAGCTTTGCGTCATATTGGGCGTATGTCCGGAGCAGTTGATCGAATTCAAGGCGGAGGAAGTTAAAATACCATAAACGGATTGCGATGGCGCGGGAACTGCCCGCGCATCTTTGCATTCCGACAGATTCGGAAAACGGGTGATGTCAGGCCGGCCGAAGTGACGGGGAAGAGGCCGGGCTTCCCCGTTTTTTCTTGCATGGAAACGCGGAAACGGCTATAATATGATTCACGGAACTGGCATTCGAGTATAAAAAGTTCTGCGGAGGAGGGGGCCCATGTTTATCTTGGAAATCAACGGGAAGGAAGTCCCGGTCAAGGAAGATAAAAAGCTGATTTCGCTTTTGCGGGACGACCTGAAGCTTACCTCGGTTAAGGACGGCTGCTCCGAGGGTGCCTGCGGAGCCTGCACCGTTTTGGCGGACGGCCGGGCGATCAGGGCCTGCGTTCAGCCGGCCTCCCAGTTTATCGGGAAGAAGCTTCTGACCGTCGAGGGGCTTACTCCCCGGGAGAGAGA
>DCTG01000011.1:0-803 GCA_002329245.1 Clostridiales bacterium UBA1446 | reverse complement strand
AATATCTGCCGCTGCACGGGATACCTGAAAATCGAAGAGGCAATCCTGCTGGCGGCTAAATTTTTCCGGGACAGCCTTCCGGTGCCGGCGCCGGCCGCGTCGGTCTCCCTATCCGAACGCTTTCAGCGCGTCGACGCGGCGGAAAAAATTTTGGGAACCGGCCTTTTCGCGGACGACCTGGCGCTGCCGGGCATGATCTACGCGAAAGCGCTCCGTTCGCGGTATCCGCGCGCACGCGTGAATAATATCAATGTGGATAAGGCGCTTCGCCACCCGGATACGGTTAAGATTCTGACGGCGCGGGACGTGCCGAACAACAAAATCGGCCATCTCAAACAGGACTGGGACGTCATGATCGCCGAGGGGGACGTGACGCGCTATATCGGCGACGCGCTCGCCTTGGTCGCCACAAACAGCAAAGAGACCTTGGACGAGGTGCTCTCGCTTATTGAGGTGGATTATACGGTCTTGGAGCCGGTGACGAGTCCGCGGGAGGCGCTCAAGGAAGGCGCGCCCGAGCTGCACCCCGGCGGGAACATCATGCGCAGGGAGGTGCTGCGGCGGGGGAACGCGGACGAGGCTATCCGCAATTCCCGGTATGTCGTGACGCGCCANNAGGAACACGCGTTTTTGGAGCCGGAGTGCGCCATCGCGGCTCCGGATGGAGAGGGCGGCCTCATTCTCTATACCGGTTCGCAGTCCGTCTATGACGAACAGCGCGAGATCTCCCACATGTTGGGCATTCCGCCCGAAAAGGTCCGCTCCCGCTCCATGTTGGTAGGCGGCGGTTTCGGCGGCAAGGA
>DCTG01000038.1 GCA_002329245.1 Clostridiales bacterium UBA1446 | reverse complement strand
TATATTTACCGGCAGGACAAAGTGGAAAAAGAACCTCCGGGGCTTTTATTTTCTCTGATTCTCCACGGCGTCGCGGCCGCCCTGATTGCGGCCGCTCTTGAGCGTCTCGGGATTGGCATCCTGTCGCTGCTCCTCGATCCGGGCAGCCCTGCCTANNGCGGTTGCGGAGGAGGGCATGAAATTTATCCTTATGAAGCGCCGGACCTGGCGTGACCCAAACTTCAACTTCCGCTTCGACGGGGTCGTTTACGCCGTATATATCTCTTTGGGCTTTGCCGCGTTTGAAAACATCCAGTACATTATAAATTTCGGACTGGGGGTAGCACTTCCCCGCGCGTTTCTCGCAATCCCTGGGCACATGGGCTTTGCTGTCTTTTTGGGGCTGTTCTACGGACGGGCAAAACGCTGCGAGCTGCAGGGGGACCTGAAAGGAAAACGAAGGAACCTGTTTGCCGGCTATTTCACCGCGGTTTTTCTTCACGGCTTTTACGATGCCTGCACGATGATCGGAACCGCTTTGTCCACCCTGCTGTTTGCCGCCTTTGTTGTGGTTATGTATGTTGTCGTCATCCGTTTGATAAAAAAAGAGTCCGCTTCCGACGTGCCTGTCTGAGAGATACCCGCTTCCAATCACGCCGCACGGGACGCAGAATAAAAAATGATCGGAGGTCTGGCCATGCTTTCTGCGGAACAGCTCATGTCCCTTGAAAAAATCCGCTTGGAGGAAGAATCCAAAACGCTTCAAAAAGAGGATATTGCACAGCTTGTGGATTGGCTTACTTTGAAAGCAGATTCCATCCGCTACCCGGCGTTTCTTCTGCTTCAGCACCGATCCCGATCGCAGGACGACGTGTATCCGCACTGGGACGCCTTCCGAGAAAAACTCGGGAGCGAGAATTCCTATCAGCGGAGCATCGGTCTGATGCTGCTTGCCGCAAACGCGAGGTGGGATGCCGAAGGCAGGCTGGACCACACCATCGACGAATATCTTAAGCTTCTCGGCGATGAAAAACCCATTACGGCCCGTCAGTGCGTCCAGGCATTGGCAGAAATCGTGCCGTACCGGCCGGATTTATGCGGGAAAATTGCAGTGGCCCTGTTGTCCGTGAACCTTGCCGCTGTCAAGGAAACCATGCGCAGGCTCCTCCTGTTGGACATCTTGAACATCCTGCTGCTTATCCGGACCAGTTACAATACGGACGAGATTGAAGGCTACATCCTTACGGCGCTCTCCGGAGAACTGCTGAACAAAAAGGAAAAGAAGGAATTAGAAGCCCGTCTTTGAACGGGCGGCAGAGTCGGCCCCGAAGTTTTTCTATCTATACGCGTTTTTATTGTTGAATTTTGTCAGCGTTTCGAGTATACTAAAAATAGTCCATATATGACATAAAAGGATATAAATTGACAGCTTGGGAACAAAGCCTAGGCTGTTTTTTTGCATCAAAAGGGGAGGTACATCGACGCATGACCAAAAAAATAATCTGTATCCTGTTAACGTTAGGCATGGCCGTTTCACTGCCGGCAGCGGCGGCAAATCTGGAAAAGAGTCCCTACGCAGATGTGGCTGAAAGCGATTGGTTTTTTTCCTATGTGAGCGATCTGAGCCGCGACGGGGTGATAGGCGGTTATCCGGACGGCACCTTTCGGCCGGAAAACCCGGTGACCTGCGGCGAAGCTCTGAAGCTCATATTCCTTGCCGCCGGATACGGTTCCCAGACGCCGGCGAACGGCCATTGGGCGGGCGGTTATCTGAACTATGCCCTTTCCAAGGGGATTGCGGGGGCGGAGGCGGTTACCGATCTTGACGCGCCGGTCAGCCGCCTGAATATCGCCCGGATTGCAGCAACCGCCCTTTGCCTGTCCGACTCCGACGGTGAATCGCCATTTTCGGACATCTCCGACCCAAAAGTGGTTTCCCTTTACGAATCCGGCATCGTGGAAGGAACCGAGGAGAATGGAGCCCGGCTGTTTTATCCCGATGAGAGCATCAAGCGTTCGGAAATCAGCGCCATTATATGGCGGATCAACAACCAAAGTCTCGCGCCCAAACAGATCCAGTGCGGCGTGTATTGGGTGGACGTATTAAAAGATGTGCCGGTTAATTCCTATGATCCCGCCGGCTTTTATATAAAGGACGGCGTAATGTGCTATCCTTCAGACAAGACGCAGATCGGTATCGACGTTTCCGTCCATCAGGGCGCCATCGACTGGCAGAAGGTAAAGGCGTCCGGCATCGATTTCGCAATCATCCGCGTAGGCTACCGAGGCTATACGGCCGGAGGGGTTTATCCGGACGACCGCTTTGAAAGCAATATCCGGGGAGCGTTGGATGCCGGAATCCCGGTCGGCGTTTATTTCTACTCGCAGGCAATCTCCGTGGAGGAAGCCGCGGAAGAAGCCCGTTTCGTCTTATCCCGCATTCAAAACTATGATATTACATATCCCGTTGTTTTCGACTGGGAAGCCCTGAGTAAAAAGGAAGCCCGTACCTGGGGGATCAGCACGGAGACCTTAAGCCGATGCGCAAACACGTTCTGCTCCCTAATTCAGGAGGCGGGCTATACGCCGATGATCTACTTTAATAAATATGTCGGATATGTAAAATATGATATCAGCAAGCTGCTGGATTACGAGTTCTGGTTCGCGGAATATTCGGCCTATCCCACCTTCTATTATGATTTTCATATGTGGCAGTATACCTCCCGCGGAACCGTACCCGGAATATCGGGCAATGTGGACATGAATATCTACCTCAAACAAAAATAACCCTTTGTGAGCGCCCTTCTATGCGGTGGATTTCATCTCTCTGTCCTTATCACACCGCGTAACGCGAAACGGAAAAACACTTCTCGCGGCGGCAGAAAAGGAAACAACAAAAGCCGGTACCAACGGCTTTTGTTGTTTTCGTTACGTATTTCATGACTTATTAATGGCATGGCTTAGGATTCAATCGGAAACAAGGAAGCCTTTATTCTACCCTTTTCCAGATTCATTCCGTTTACTTGGCTTTCAGCATTTCCAGAACATCCTCAAGCGATTTTCCGGATGCTTTTGCCGCTTTATAGATTTCGTTGAGCACTTCCGTTTTCGATTTCCTTTTCACGGGATTTAACAGGTTTTGTTTTTGCTTTTTAAGCAGATCGATCTTTTCCTCATGGAATTTAATTTTCTGATCCAAGATTGCAATTCTCTCCTCCTTTGTTTTCATAACTCTGACTTTACCGGCCATAACGACATCCTTTCCTTATCTTATTGTTTGATATTAGATTACCATATTTTACCACTTATTGTATTCCAATAAAACTCTTTTGATCAATATTTTCCTTCCTTTTTTCTGATTTTTTTGCCATCAGGCAGGTTCAGAACCCCGCAAATTGAACCGACAGTCCGTTTCAAAATAAAAGAACATGCAATTGACCGCGCTGCGATCCATTGCATGTTCTTATTGGAGGCGCCACCCAGATTTGAACTGGGGGT
>DCTG01000162.1 GCA_002329245.1 Clostridiales bacterium UBA1446 | reverse complement strand
GGGCCGCTATGGAACCGATCAGGAACAGGAGCGGGCCGGAAGGCCAAGCCGAAATTGTAATTGTGCAAGAAAGACTGTTTTTTGAAACTCTCTCCCCGCAAGATTCCGGAGAATCCATGACGGAAGAAGAATCTGCATTTGTGACGTGTCTCCTGCGGAAGTTGGAGGAACTGGAGGCGCCCTTTCTGCGCGGGAGCGCGGACGGCTCAATGATCGGGCATCTGAAAGATCTCATCACCGCGTTTCATTCATTCAATACCGGTAACTATGCGCGCGCACGGCGGAGGTATTACGCAATGCGTTCTGATAATACGGGATCAGCGAAACAAGCTTATGAGGAAACGGAAGCGAAAACCAGGGCCGAAGCGGAACGGCTGGCGGGAGCCNNCCAATGCCGGCACAGGAGTATTCGTTGCCGTCGGGGAGTTCGGCGCGGCGGCGGCAAGCAGTTCCGGCGTGGTTGCCGTGGGTCCGTGGGGGGCTTCCGCCGCGAGCAACGGCGCGGTCGCGTCCGTAACGCAGGAAAGCGCAGCCACAAACGGCCCCGCGGGGCAATCCGTCCAGGTACGGAGCGACACCGAAAAACCAAACGGAATCGAACCGGGCCAGGCGGAGAGCGTATATTATACGCTCTGATTGGCGGGACACGGCGGCAAGTCCCGCCGGGACAAACAAAGACCTGAGAAAAACCCTGTAACTTTCGCTACAGGGTTTTTCTTCGTTTCCGCCTGCCGCTGCCTCTTAATACGAATAATAGGGATAGTAGGGAAGGTACGGGTATCTTCTGCCGAACAGCTGCTGGAGCAGCAGGAAAGTAATCAGATCCCTTCCGAGGCCTCTGCGCCGAAAGCGCCGGAATCTGCCCGGCCCCGGGCGAAAACCGCCCGGAAAGACCTGCGCCGGGACGGCTTCCGGCATATCGTTTTCGTTATCTCTTGCATTCATGTACCGTTCCATTTCGGGATGCATTTTTAAAAAGTCATCCAATATTTCATCTGTGATATCATCGATTTCCTGCTGATTCGGCATGATGCCCGCCGACCGTATCGCATCGCAGGTCGAGGCTATGAACGGCTCCAATTTATAGAGAACTTCGGGGTACAAAGCCCGCTGTGTCTTTGTGATTTCGGGCAAGGATTTTATATTCGCCGGATTCATCATGTACTCTTTTTCATCGGGCACATATGACGTACGCGGCTGCTCTTGATAATGCATGTTATTTCCTCCAATTTTCATGCCCTGTTTTTTGCCGAATGCCATTTCATTATACGCGCCGGGCGCGTAATCTGTCACAAGGGGGAAGAATCCGGAAGCAAAGCGCGCCGCGTTCAAAGCAAGGGCCTGCCGGCAAAAGCCGGCAGGCCCGACGCGGTTTTTCAAAAGGACGGGAGCGCTAACAGGATTAATCCGGCACCACGGGGAGGCGGATGCAGCTTTGATGTTCGGCGTCCCGGTAAATGCGGTGACAGATCGTCTCGCATTCGCATAGGTGCCACATGATGTCATACGTATCGGGGTCGGTGGGTATGTCGATGGAGGAGATTTCAAGCTCAATTTGCGTGCCCGCCCGGAAGATATGGGCGCAGGGACGCAACTGAACGACATACTCGCAGATTTCACCCGGCACGACCGGCACATCCTTCGTATGATCGTGCACCACTTCAAACTTAGTCGTCCGTTCTTCGTCGATGGCGCGGTGCGCCGCGCGAAGCCAGCCGGAGCCGAGCGGAGCCATCTGCCTGCTGCCGTGTTCGCGCAGCTGTACCCGCCAGGTGGTATTGGTGTAGTCGATGGAGGCGTAAAACTTAACCTGCGCGCCGCCGACCACCTTCAGGTCCTCGGGCAGCGGGGCGGACAGATAGGTAACGCGGTTTCGCTTCTCGCTCACCGTAAGGGGTTCCTGTACAAAGGAGTCCGGATAGTTGTTGTCCATTTCCGGCGTGGTCATGAGACGTCCTAAGGAGTTAAAATAAAAGTTTACGTACTGCGTGTTTTCACAGGGGAATTCACTGGCGGTATGCCATTTTTCAATGCCGTCCGTAAAGTAGCGCACGTCCGGCTCATCCATGATACCGGTTTCCAGACCCTTGAGCCAGTAGTCGTACCAGCGCAGCAGTTCGTCGTGGTCGCCCTTCCAGGGACGGTAGCCCATTTCGGTGTAAAGGCGCAGCTTCTTGGGCACCTTCAGCTTGTTCCAGACATAGATCTGCGGCAGGCCGAAAAAGCTGAAGCACGGGCCGCCCACATAGGCGGGAACCTGAACCCGGTCGAGCTTTTCGCCGAAGGAGCGCTCCCGGTAGAAGGGGCCGTCCAGGGGGTTGAGCATCAGGTCGAAGAGGATGGGGTTCTTCTCCGGATACTTGAGCAGGTGATACAGATACGGGTAGGCGCGCAGCCTCGGGTCGGCGCAGGCTTCGTCAACCAACCGCCTCAGCTCCTCGGGCGGCGTATTCTCAATCATCCAGGACTTCACGTTTTTGATCGCGTAGCCGCAGCGCGCGGGATAGGTCCCCGTGTAAAGGCCGTACCAGAAGAGGCTCAGGACGCCGCCGTCGTACATGCCGT
>DCTG01000139.1 GCA_002329245.1 Clostridiales bacterium UBA1446 | reverse complement strand
GGTGGTGGTCACCCACGAGATGGGATTTGCGCGGGAGGTCGCCACGCGCGTGCTCTTTATGGACGAAGGAAGAATCGTGGAGCAGGCTCCGCCGGATGAGTTTTTCGCGAATCCGCAGCAGAGCAGGACGCGCGATTTTCTCTCAAAGGTGCTTTAAGCAATGTAAGCAGAGTCCGTGTAGAGAAAAAGAGAGCGTTTCTTAGGAGGAAGCTGGGAAAAAAGAGATACGGCCTAGGAAAAATGAGGGCAAAACATAGGACTTTGTAAGAAAAAATGAAATAAAAAACGCCTCCGGAGCGCCGCTCCGGAGGCGTTTTTCTGCAAAGCTCTTTCCAACTAGTAAAAACTAGTCAAAATTCATCGTCCAAGAAATCCTCGAGCCGGATCTGGGACGTGGGCCGATAGTCGTCGGTCGTCTTAAAATCATCCTGGTCCTCCGCGGGGGGAGGCGGAGGAATCGCGTGCGGGTTTTCAAAGACGGCCTCGAACGCGGCGGCGTCCATCGTTTCATTCTCCAGAAGGTATTCCGCAATCGTCACAAGCTTTTCCAGATTCAGACTCAGTATCTTCTGGCATTGGTTGTAGGCCTCGTCGATGATGCGCTTGACTTCTTCGTCAATCAGCGCCGCGACCTCCTCGGAATAGGAGCGGGTCTGCGCCATGCTCCGTCCGATGAAGATCTCGTCGTGCCCGCTTTCGAAGGAAACGGTGCCTAATTTCTCGCTCATCCCGTAATAGGTGACCATCTTCCACGCGATGGCGGAGGCGCGCTGGATATCGTTGGCCGCGCCGGTGGAAATGTCGTTGAGCACAAGCTTTTCCGCTACCCGGCCGCCTAAGAGGGAGACGATCTGCTCGAACATTTCCGTGCGGGAAAGGAAGGAGCGGTCCTCGCGGGGCAGGGAAATGGTCATGCCGCCGGCCGCGCCGCGGGGCACAATGGAAATCTGATGAACCGGATCGTGCGTTTTCAGGTTGCGTATAACCACGGCGTGCCCGGCTTCGTGGTAGGCGGTGAGTTTTCTGGACTGTTCCGTGACGACGCGGCTCTTTTTCTCCGGGCCGGCTATGACTTTGATTGTCGCCTCATGAAATTCGGCCATGCCTATCACGCGTTTGCCGCGGCGGGCGGCAAGCAGCGCGGCTTCGTTGACGAGGTTTTCCAGGTCGGCGCCCGTGAAGCCGGTGGTGCCCTTGCTCAGGATCGTAAGGTTGACGTTGTCGGCTAAGGGCTTATCCTTGATATGCACCCTTAAAATGGCTTCCCTGCCCTTGATGTCGGGGAGGCCCACAAAGACCTGCCTGTCGAACCGGCCCGGACGCAGCAGCGCGGGATCCAAAATATCCTGGCGGTTGGTAGCCGCCATGACGATCACGCCTTCATTCGTCCCAAAGCCGTCCATTTCCACGAGAAGTTGGTTTAGCGTCTGCTCGCGCTCGTCGTGTCCTCCGCCCAAACCCGCGCCGCGCTGGCGTCCGACGGCGTCGATTTCATCGATGAAGACGATGGAGGGGGAGTTTTTCTTGGCCTGTTCAAACAGGTCGCGCACGCGCGAAGCGCCCACGCCGACGTAAAGCTCCACAAAGTCCGAGCCGGAAATCGAGAGAAAATTAACCCCGGCCTCTCCGGCGACGGCCTTTGCAAGCAGTGTTTTGCCTGTGCCCGGCGGCCCTACGAGAAGGACCCCCTTGGGGATACGCGCCCCCAAAGCGATGAAGCGGCGGGGATTGCGCAGGAACTCGACAATTTCCTGCAGCTCTGCCTTTTCCTCGTCGGCTCCCGCCACGTCAGCGAACGTGACTTTTTTCTTCTGGTCGGCGCCCTGCCGCACCCGCGCCTTGCCGAAGCGGGCCGTGCGGTCGCCGCCGGCGCCGCCGGTATTCCGGTTGAAGAGGAAGATCCAAAGAAGGATAAAGATAAAAACCAAGGCGACATAGGGCATAAATACCCACCACCAGGGGGCTTGCCACCCGGCCGGATAGTCATAGTTGGTTATGATGCCCGCTTCATACTGCTCTTTGATCAGATCGTTGAGATCGCTGAAAAACAGGTCGAAGCTCAGAAGGTCGTAGGATATGATATCCTTTCCCTCGAACTTCTCCCACAACGTGAGGGTAAGCGTATTGTCTTCCACAAAGAATTCTTTTACCTTCTCTTCCGTGAAGAGCCGGCGGATTTCGGCATAGGTGTAGGATTCACTTGGGTCCGTCCGCTTGATCAGAAAGATCGTAGAGATGAGAACAACGGCGATCAAAAGATAAAAGGTGGCGTCCCGGATATTTCCCTTTTTCAACAGCCAATCACATCCTTCGGTTCAGTCCGCGGAAAAAGCGTCCTGATGGTTCGTTAGGTATTCCGGTAAACGGAGGGCTTGAGCACTCCGATGTAAGGGAGGTTGCGGTAAAGCTCGGCATAGTCGAGGCCGTATCCCACCACGAAATCGTCGGGGATGGAGAAGCCGACATAGTCCACGGAAACAGCTTTTTTTCTGCGCGAAGGCTTGTCCAATAGGACGCAGATGCGTATGGAGGAGGGATGGCGTGTTTTCAGAAGCTCCACCAGGTATGCAAGGGTGTGGCCGCTGTCCAAGATATCTTCCACAATCAGAATATCCCGGCCTTCAATGTCGACCGGCAGATCGCGCGTAATCTGCACCGCGCCGGAACTGCTGGTCTGGGAACCGTACGACGAAAGGCCCATAAACTCGACGCTGCAATAAATGTCCAACTTGCGCACCAGGTCGGCAAGAAAGACGAAAGAGCCGCGCAGGACGCCGACGAGCAAGGGCTGCCGGCCCGAATAGTCCCGGTTGATTTGGGAAGCGAGCTCAGAGATGCGTGCGGAGAGTTCCTCTTCCGTAACTAAAATACGCTCAATGTCTTTTTCTAGCATGACAACAACTCCGTTTTATAATTTTGCCGGTGATTCGCTGCCCGGTATGCGGGAAAAGGAAACGTAAACGGTTTCCTCCCCGCCGGCGGGAGTCCGGGAACGGTCTGGCCCGAAGCCGTAAACGGCGATAACGCCGTCCTCGTCTGAAAGAACCGGGATGTTATCCCGCAGAAAACAGGGAATTTTCTCGTCGATGAAGAGTCGTTTCAAAGTGCGGCTGCCGCGGCCGGGAAGAGAAAGACGATCGCCGGGCCGGCGGGACCGGACGACCGGACAAGCGCCTATCGCGTCGGCGCGAAGCGCTATGGTATCCTGCGGGTTTGTTTCGTCGGCGCATGGCTTCTTCCGCCGGCATTCGATGCGCCATCCGGCGTCCGGCAGCAGCGTTTCACCGTCTAAGCACAGGGGGATCGGTTCGATTGCAGGCGCAACGGGGCTTCCGACCGTAAAAAGAAGGGACTGGTAGACGCGCCGGACCTCGATGCCGTTGGGGAGGCTCACGCGCGCCGAGGGGTCGTCGCACCGCGCAAGGGAAAGTACGGCGGAATAATGCGCGCCGGTGACGTTGCGGCGGCCCGCTCCCTGCAGACGGTCCAAGAGAAAACGAATCGCTCTGGCCCCTAAGGCGGCGGGAAGATTATTCAGCACGGCGGCGCGTATCATCAGCCCGCCCCAGGCTTTTTCCGCGGCGGTTACTGCCCGGAGGGCCTGGGCGTTGATATAATCGTTGTCCGCGCGCAAAGAAGCAATCATCCGGGCGGAGGTTTCATTCAGGTTTGGATTCATGGAGCGGAGGACCGGAATCACCTGATGCCGGATCCGGTTGCGGGAAAATCTAAGTTCAAGGTTGCTTTGGTCTTCCCGATGGGCGATGTTGTGCGACAGAAGATATTCCTCCACCTGAAGCCGGGAAACGGTCAGAAGCGGCCGGACAATTTGGCCGCGTCGGGGCGGAATTCCGCACAGTCCGGAAAGGCCTGTGCCCCGGGTCAGGTGGAGCAGGAAGGTCTCCAGGTTATCGTCGGCGGTATGGGCGGTTGCAATTCGGGCTGCGCCCTGTTCCTTGGCGGTTTGTTCCAAAAACCGGTAGCGAAGGGCGCGGGCGGTCGCTTCAAGTCCCATGCCGGACGCGGCTGCGGCTTCGGCCACCTTGCCTTTTCCGAGGAAAAAGGGAATCCTGTTTTGCCGGCAGAATCCGGTTACAAAGGCTTCGTCGGCGTCGGATTCCCCGCCCCGCAGACCATGGTTATAATGAGCCGCCGCGACGGTAAATCCCGCCGACGGGGCAAGGGAACAGAGCAAATGAAGCAGGCACATGGAATCCGCTCCCCCGGAAACGGCGCAGAGGATCATTCCGCCTGCAGGGAACATATCGTATTCCTTTGAAAGGGCTAAAACGGCGTCAATCATTGCTTTTCTTTCCTGTAGGCCGGGGTACCCCGAATTCTTTTCAGTCTTCGATACGCTGACGTTCGAGGCTGGAAAAAGTCGTATACTGCGGGAGCCACTGCAGATGTATCGTACCGGTTTCTCCGTTCCTGTTTTTTGCCACGATGCATTCGGTCAGGTTCGGATTATCCGTGTTTTCATCGTAATAGCCTTCGCGGTAGAGAAACAAGACGACGTCCGCATCCTGTTCGATGGCGCCCGATTCCCGCAGGTCGGAGAGCATGGGGCGCTTATTCTGGCGCGCTTCGTTTGCCCGGGAGAGCTGGGAAAGGCAGAGGACGGGGACGTTGAGCTCCTTTGCCATGATTTTCAGCGAGCGGGATATTTCGGAAACCGCCTGCTGCCGGTTTTCCTTGCTCGCGTTCGGGTTGCCGGAACTTTGCATGAGCTGAAGGTAGTCGATCACCACAAGGCCGAGATTTTCCACCCGGCGGCATTTGGCGCTCATATCCGCAACGGTCAGCATGGCGTTGTCGTCCATCCTGATGTCCGTACGGTTCAGCACGGCGGAGGCGGCGGCGATTTTCGTCCAGTCGTCCTCGCTGAGCCGCCCGGTCAGCAGTTTTTTCCCGTCGACGAACGATTCGTTGGAGATCAGGCGCATGATAAGCTGTTCGCGCGACATTTCCAGAGAAAAGAACACCACGGTTTTCCCGGAATGCTTCCCCGCGTGAAGGGCCATGTTCAGCGCAAAACTGGTCTTGCCCATACCGGGGCGGGCGGCAATCAGAATGAGTTCCGATTTGCACAGGCCGGAAATACAGGTGTCTAAATCGGGAAAACCGGTAGAAAGACCCGGCAGGCCGGCGCCCTGCTTGGAAAGTTCCGCGAGGCGGGCATAAAGGTCCAAAATCAGCGTGGAGACGTGTATCAAGCCCTGATCGCTTCGCCCCTGGCGAATGGCGTAAATCTTCCGCTCGGCGGCTTCCATGATATCGTGCGCGTCGCCCGTGCCTTCCCGCACCATCTCGGAGATGTCGGCGGACGCTTCCGCGAGGCTGCGAAGAAGGGACTTGTCCCGAATAATCTTTGCGTATTCCTTGACATTTGCCGCGGTGGGAGTGATTTCCATGAGCTGCAGCAAATAACTGCGGGATGTATTCTCGTCATAAACTCCCTGCACGCGCATCTGCTCTAAAACGGTAACCGGGTCGATGGTCTGCGAGTAGCTGAACATGGAGTAGATGGTTTCAAAAATCTCACGGTTCTGTCGCAGATAAAAATCTTCCGGGTGCAGCATCTCGATGACATCGGGAATGCAGCGGGGGTCGATGAGCATGGAGCCTAACGCGGCCTGCTCCGCCTCAAGACTATGCGGGAGCTGTCTGATGAGCAGCTCATCCATACTATTCCCTCCGGTCTTCGAAATATAAGATTCTGTAAGTCAGGAAAGCGGAAACGGTACAATCAGGCATTTTTGTCTTCCGCAACGACGAGATAAAGCGTGCCGACGATCTCATGCCCCAACTTGCATCTGAGCTGATAGGAACCGCATTGTTTGATCGGCTCTTCCTGAATGATTTTGTTTTTGCCGATGTCGATTCCATGCTGGGCCATGAGTGCTTCCGATATTTCCTGTGAAGTCACCGCGCCGAACAACCGGCCGCCGGCGCCCGTGCGGACATGAATTTTCACAACGCAGTTTTCAAGTTTTTTAGCCAGAGCAACGGCTTCCTGCCGTTCGCGCTCCTCGCGTTCCTGGCGGGCCTTTTCCTGCTGTTTCATGATGGTCATATTGGNNGACGGATTGGCCTCCTGCGCGAGCTTGCGGGGAAACAGGAAATTCCGGGCATAACCGTCGGAAACCTCAACCAGCTGGCCCTTTTTCCCCTGGCCTTTGACATCCTGCATCAAAATCACTTTCATCGTGGTAACCTCCATTTAATATTTCAGGTGCGCAAACTCCTGCGCATCGGGGCGCTTCCCGGCGCCTCAGGACGGTTCCGGCCCCGTTTCCGCCGCGCCTAAATACTGGTTGATGGCGTCAATCAGAATCTGATAGGCTTCCTCGAGGGTTTTTCCGGGCAGCTGCGCCCCCGCGGAAGCGGCGTTGCCGCCTCCTCCCAACATTTCGCTGATCAGCTGCACATTGACGTCTCCGGAAGAACGGGCGGAGAGAAGAATGCCCTGATGATCGGGGGAGAGGACGAAAGAAGCGGACACCTCGGAGATGCTGAGCAGCTCGTCGGCTGCCTGGGCGGGCGGGACTCGGCCGACGTTTTGATCCGTCACGGCAATGACGATGCCGCATTTATACAGTTTGGCCTTCCGGATGATATCGTGTTTGGCTATGGTGCTGGAAAAATCGTTTCTGAAATACTTCATAACCTCGGACGTATCGGCGCCGGAACGGCGCAGAAAGGCCGCGGCCTCAAACGTGCGCGAACCGGTGCGGACGGAAAAGCTCCTCGTGTCAAGCACGATTCCGGCAAGGAGACCTTCGGCTTCCGCCCGCAGCAGGTCGGAAGGCTCCAGCAGATATTGCAGCAGCTCCGTAACCTGCTCGGAAGTCGAAGAAGCGTAAGGCTCGTGAAAATTGAGCGTCGCGTTGGAGATATAGGTCGCGGCCCTGCGATGATGGTCGATTACGGCGACCCGGTTGCAGGAAAAAAGCAGGTCTTCGGACAAAACCTGTTCCGGGCGGCTTGTATCCACCACGACAAGCAGCGAGCGGGTATCGGCCATGACGATGGCGTCCTGCGGGGAGATGAACAGGTTTTCATATTCCGGGAGCTCCCGCAGCCGTTCGATGAGATCTCCGGCAAGGGTATGCTCCTGATCCACGACAATATAAGCCGGGCGGCCCCGCTTTCTGGCAATGGCGCACACGCCCGCCGCGGCGCCCACGCTGTCAAAATCGGGCATGCGGTGTCCCATGGCGAAAATCATGGAGGAGTCGTTCACCAGCTCGCCCAAGGCGTTGGCCATGACGCGCGACTTCACCTTGGTGCGCTTTTCCGTCTCCTTGGTGCGGCCGCCNNGAAGGTGAAGCGGTTTTTAATAACCACCTGATCGCCGCCCCGGGAGAGCGCCATCTCTATGGAAAGGGAGGCGAATTGGAACAGGTCGTGATAGGAGTCCGCATCCTTTCCGATTCCAATGCTGATGGTTGCGGGGATGCCGTTCGGGCTGACAATATTGTGCACGGCGTCAAGCAGGGAAAACTTTCCCTCCGTGAAGGAAGAAAGCTTCTGTTCCTCAAACAGGAAGAGGTAACGGTCCCGGTCGTATTTGCATAAAAACCCGTTTGCCGGGGCGGCCCACTCGTCTATTTGCATGCCGAGTTCGGACAAAAGGGTGGATCGGGCATTGTCGGAGATATTTTTCATAATCTCCTCATAGTTGTCCAGTACGATAATTGCGGCTACCGGACGGGTCGCATAATACTTGGCCCGGATAGCGGCAAAATCGGTGATATCCATCCAATAGGTTGTGGCTAGAAGTCCGCGGCCGCTGGTGGCGGATGGGTCGGTGCGCACTAAGTTGCCGAAAACCATATAGTCCCGGTTTCCAATCCGGACCTGATTCGGACACTCGGTTTTTCCCTCCATGAGCCAGCGGGAAGAAAAGCCGGGAATTGCGTTTGTGATCTTGCTGTCAAACAGGTGTTCCCGTTCCCCGGTGATTTGAAGGAAGCGGTCGTTGCTCCAGATTACCTCGTCGTCCGCCGGGTTAAAGATTACCATGGGAAGCGGGGAGTTGAGCATGGTGTCCTTGGTGGCCGTGTCGACATTCATGGCGACCGTATCGATATATTTCAAGATTTCGCGGCGGCGTTCCCGGGAGGAGGCGCGGTAATACAGATATAAGGCGACTACAACTGCGCCTTCCGCCGCGGCCAGGCGATAGTCAAAAAAAGCGGAGGCTGCAGCAAAACAAAGCAGGACAAAAAAATACAGCTGCAGCCTAGGCTCCAGAAGGCGAGCTATCTTCCGGTTCAAGCAGAGACCATCCCCCTTTCCTATTCTGTTGTAGTACAACATTATAGCAAAAAACTCGGCGCAGGGAAAGCTAAGAATAGAAAAATACCCAATCAAATGAAAAATTTTCCGTCCTATTGCAAAGAATAGAACTGCTGCGATCCTATGGTTGCCCTATGCGGGACACAGGTGAATAAACGGGCAGAAAGGCAGGAAAATTGACTTGAAAGCAGTAATCATGGCGGGCGGCGAAGGAACCCGCCTGCGCCCCGTATGCGCCGGTCGTCCGAAACCGATGGTATCTCTGTTGGACCGTCCGGTCATGGAACACACAATCCGTCTTTTGAAAAAGAACGGAATCACCGAAATATGCGCGACGCTGCAGTATCTGCCGCAGGTCATCACGTCCTATTTCGGGGACGGAAGAGAGTTCGGGGTAGACCTGCGCTTTTTTATTGAAGAGGAGCCGTTGGGCACCGCCGGAAGCGTAAAAAACTGCGCCGCGTTTTTGGGAAACGATGATTTTTTGGTCATCAGCGGGGACGCGGTTTGCGACTTCAATCTCCGGGAAGGGATTGAGTTTCATGCCGCCCGGCGCGCGGAGGCCACCCTGTTTTTATACCGGAGCGCTTCACCGCTGGAGTATGGGCTCGTTCTGACGGAGAAGGACGGAACCATCCGCAGGTTTATAGAAAAACCGGCCTGGGGCCAGGTCGTCACGGATATGGTAAACACAGGGATCTACATTCTCGGCGCGGGCGTGCTTGACCTGATCCCCACCGGCACGAGCTACGATTTTGGAAAGGACCTCTTCCCCAAAATGCTTCGCGACGGGCGGCGGCTGTACGGGTATGCCGCGAAAGGCTACTGGTGCGATATCGGAGACTGCGACGCCTATCTTGCCTGTACGGCCGACGTGCTTTCCGGAAAGGTAAAGCTTGAAATCGAAGCGCCCCGCATTTCACCGGGACTTTGGTCGGCCTCGGATATCCCGAAATCAGTCGATCTTGTTCCGCCCTGTTATATCGGGAAAAACGTAACGATTGGCGAAGGGAGCCTGCTGGGACCGCATACCGTGGTGGAAGAAGGCTCCAACATCGGCCGCCGTTCGCTGGTTCAGCGGTCGGTGATCTCTTCCGCGGAAATCGGCGACCGCGCAACCTTGTACGGGGCGATTCTCTGCCGGGGAGCAAAAGTCAAGCAGGGCGCGGTGCTCAACGAGGGTTCGGTTTTGGGGGAAGGCGCCGTGATGGGAGAGCGCTCCGTTTTAACGGAACGGGTGCGGGTTTGGCCGGAAAAACAGGTGCCCGCCGACTGCCGTCTGACGGAGAACCTGACAACCGGAGCGCTTCGGAACGTCCTGCGTTTTGGGGACGGCGGCGTGATGCGCGGCGAGATGAATTTGGATATGACCCCTTCCGTCTGTCTTGCCGTCGGCAGTGCGCTGAGCAAATGGGGACAGGTTGGAATCAGCTATGTCGGAGGGGAGGGGGCGCGGCTTCTTGCGCAGGCAATCGGATGCGGGGTCTGCGCGGGGGGAGCGGTTGCGGTGGTTCACGATGCTCCCTGCGAAAGCACGGCTGCCTGGGCCGGAAGAAACCGGGGATGGAAGGCGTCCGTCTTTGTGCGGCAGGAGGAGGAACGAATCTGGCTCCGGTTTTTGGACGAAGAGGGGCTCCCGATCCCCCGGGCGGAAGAACGGAGAATCGAAGGGGTGCTCCTGCGCGGCGAGCTGACGCTTGCATCCTCGCGCCGCGTCGGGCAGCTGCGGCACGCGCCCGGCGTCCGTTCGGAATATTTGGGCGAGGTGGTGGAACGGGCGCGGATTTTCCAGGGGCCGCTTGGGTTTTGCAGCGTTTCCGTGCAGGGAATCGATCAGGAATCGCTGTTGCTGCGGGAAGCGCTGCGAAGGCTTGGATGCATCGTGACGGACGGAAAGCCCGGAACGCCCGTCTTTTCTCCGGAACACGGAGGGCTGCGGCTTACCGCTATCGACGAGAGCGGAATCCCTCTGCCGCCGGAACGTATTCTTGCGCTCCTGTGTATGATCCGGTTCGAAAACGGGGTTAAAGCGGTTGCCGTGACGCAGTGGGCGCCCGCGGCGATCGAGTCAATCGCGCAGGTATATGGGGCAAAGGTGTTCCGTCTCGGCCGCGACGGAGAGGCGGCGGAGGAGTTGTACCGGGAACAGGATTGGCTGCACGACGGTATTTTTGCCGCGGTCCACATCTGCGCGCGCATGGGCGCCGCGGGCGAAAGCCTGCATACGCTTAATAGCCGCCTGCCCCGCTTTTTCTTAGAGCGGCGGGAGATTCCGCTCTCCTGCGACAGGGGAGCCGTGATGCGGGCATTGGCGGAGGGCAGCAAAACCAGAGTCGACGCGGGACGCGACGGGCTTCATGTCCGCATGGGCGCGGGATGGGTTCATATCATGCCGCTCAGCAGGCGGCAGGCCCTTCGCATCGTGGGAGAAAGCATGGATTCCGAGACGGCGTCGGAACTGTGCGCCCTGTTCGAGCGGAAGGCGCGGCAGATCGAGGAGAAGGAAAGGGCGGACGGCGGGGAAGAAAGATTTCTTGAAGGCGGGGCTTGACAGCGGGGGGGCTTTGCCGCTATAATGGGCAAGGCCCTGCGGGCGTAGCTCATCTGGTAGNNGTTCGAGCCTCGTCGCCCGCTCCAAGAAATCCCCCGGCTGCAAAGCAGCCGGGGGATTATAATTGTCGAAAAACCTGCTTCGCCGGCAGACTCGGCGCGGTTTTCGCAAAAGAACGGAGAGCGGATTTTAACTGAATATCTTTTTGATTGTCGGCATCAGTGCCTTGGCCGCCTCGTACCCCGCCTCCATACACTGTTTCATGTACGAAAACGTAAGCAATCCGGCGTTTTCGGGAAGTGAGGGCTTGAGCAGCAGCCTTTCGCCTCGGGTCACGCATTCCGCCAGACGCTGGCTCATGATGGACAGCGAGTGAGAGGCGATTTCAATGATATCGTCGCATTTGTCGGCCTTATATCCTTTGGAGAGGTCAACGGCGAGAACGTTATTCTCCCCTGCGGCGAGCAAAAGGTTTACGGGCAGAAAATCGGTTACGCCTCCGTCTACAAGATACATGTTGTCTGTCCTGCGCGGCTGAAAGACGGCCGGAACGGCGCAGCTTGCCCGCATGGCGGCGCACAGCGGCAGGCCGGTTTTCCACAGGACGTTTCGCACCGGCCGGACGCCGCTCAGAGAATTGGTATACGCAATGGTTTGGCCGTTGTATAAATCCACGGCCGTAATCACGGTTCTGAGGTTTGTGTCCCGTATGTTTTTTCCCCTCGTCGCATGTGAAAGGTAGTTTTCCAGCTTATCTCCCTTAATCAGGCCAGTAAAGGTGATCGGACTGTGCCGGAAAAACTGGCAGATGGCTTTTAACAGTCCCATGTAATCGGCGTCAATAATGCGGGATTCATGCTTGAAAAGATCCATCACGATTTCTTCCATTTCCTTGGACGACATTCCGATGGCATATAGGCCGGCGGCAATGCTTCCCGCGCTTGTTCCCGAAACCGAACCGGGGAGCATATTCTCTTCCTCCAATGCGCGCAGGACTCCCGCATGCGCGGCGCCTCGCGTCCCGCCGCCGGAAAAAGCAATCCCAAAAGACATGCCGACCACCTTCCGATTTTCAGATAGAATAATCTATGCAACCGGACGGCTTCTCCATGCAGGATCGCGCAAATTCATGCGTAAGAAGAAATGAAGGACCCGGCCTTAAAGCCGGGTCCTGAGAATTGTTTTTGTAAAATGGTCAACGAAGGTCCGCTTTCTGTATAAAACTGCGGATGATATCGCAGGAGCGGTCAAAGAGCGCTTTTTCCTCCGGCGCTAAGCTCAGTTCCACAATTTCCTCAACGCCGTTTTTCCCGATCACGCAGGGGACGCCCGCGTGTATGCCATACTGTCCGTATTCCCCCTCGAGCAGAGGGGAAACCGGCAGAATCGAGCGGCGGTCATGGAAAATGGCGGAGACGATCTCGCTCAGGGNNGGTGCAGCCGATGCCAAACTCCGTCGCTCCCTTTCCCTCGATGATATCGGTGCCTTTCTGCCGGACCGTCGCAAGGATGCGCTGTAGATCCAATTTCCCGAAGGTATCCGGTTTTTTGCGCATCAGAGCGGGCAGCGCGGCGCCGCCGACGGTCACATGGGACAGCGGGACCATCTGGGAGTCGCCGTGCTCCCCTAATACATAAGCCTGAATGGAGGAGGGAGCGATCCCAAGCTCCGCGGAGAGCACCTGACGCAGCCGCGCGGTGTCCAAAGCGGTGCCGGTGCTGAAGATTTTGTTTTTCGGAATGGAGAGGCGTTTGCGGATAAAGTCGCATACGATCTCGGCCGGGTTTGTGATGCTGATAAAAATGCCGTCGAAGCCGGAGCGGCTCAGCCCCTCGACGACGGACCTTGCCGCTTCCAGGGAATCGTCAAACAGGTCCAGGCGCGTCTGCCCGGGCTTTCGCGGGACTCCGATCGCCAATACGACGACATCGGCGTCCCGGCAGTCGGAATAATCTCCCGTGCGCACGACAGTCCGGTGCGAAAGCCAGGCTGTTGCGTCCGCGAGATCGAGCGCCTGGCAGACCGCTTTTTTCCGGTCGATATCGATAAAAACCAGCTCGTCCGCCTCGCCCCGCAGCAGGAGGGCAAAACCGCACTGCGAACCGACATGGCCGGCCCCGATGATCACGATTTTTCTTGGAACAGGCACTGCGCGGCACCTCGTTTCGGGCCTTTGTTGGAACTGGCACCCCCGGCGCGAATCGAACGCGCGACCTACCGCTTAGGAGGCGGTCNNGCTCTATCCCCTGAGCTACGGGGGCAAAAAATCCGGCGTCGCCGGACATGTAGCACAATTCTAATCCAAAACGGAAGCATTGTCAACAGCGTTGTTCCCCGCATGGAGGAGAAGGAATTTTCGCGAATTTGCAGATACCGGCTGCGATTTTCAAAAGGAATTTGTTGCGGTCAGCGGAAAATATGGGTATAATGTTTGAGCTTAGGCAGAAAAAAGGAGGCCCATTGACCTTGGAGGAAAAGAAACTTCGAAACATTGCCATTATTGCGCACGTCGACCACGGGAAAACCACGCTGGTGGAC
>DCTG01000111.1 GCA_002329245.1 Clostridiales bacterium UBA1446 | reverse complement strand
AATATCCGCTTCGCGGATATTATACCATAAATTATCCCCCTGCGGGAAGAGAAAAGAAATATTTTGTAAATTTTCGGGGAATCAAACTGTTTTCCTCGGAACTCCTACGGAGCTTTCGTTTCTTTCAAGGAATCATATTATTTCTTTTTTTGAGAATACTTCCCATTGTGGCTTCCGGTATTTGTATGCNNCGTTTCCCCGCCATGGACGCCCCAACGCTCCCGGCGCCCGACTTAAGCGTCGTGGGAGCGCAACTCTCTTTGCGGAGCGGTACTATGAAAAAAATGCTGTTGTTTTTCCTATTCCTCATCTTCCCTTTCCTGATCTCCGCGCAGCCGGCTGATTTCATTGCTTCCTCACCGGAAGACTTTTTTGAGACCGCCAGAAAACGCATGTATGCGGGAGACCGGTATTTTACCATTCTTGCCGACTTTCCGACGGTGGAGTATCTGTCCCCAACCGTAGTTTTAGACGCCGTATATCGTTTCCACGACGACGATCCCGGAAATGATCTTGACGACCTGCGTGAAAATGTAACCTTTCAGTCCGTAAGCGCGCCAGGCAACCGCTATACGTTCTGCTTTTATTATTTGTCTAGTCCCGAGGAAATGGCCTTTGTAGAGCGCCGGATTGAGCGTATTCTGTCAGATCTCAGTCTCGACGGAAAAAGCGAAGCGGAACGGGCAGATGCGATTGTAAAATGGATTTGCCGCAACGTCACATATGACGGCAACCGCCGCACCGCTTTTGCAGCGCTCCGAGAAGGCGCTGCAAACTGCGTCGGATACAGCGTGCTCGCCTTTAAAATGCTGCGCTGCGCGGGTCTTGGCGTTAAAATCGTGAACGGCTTAGACTGCAATGGGATACAGCACGCTTGGAATCTGGTAAAAATCGACGGGCTGTGGTACAACCTTGATGTGACCTGGGGTGACACCGGAAAAACCGACAGATGGTTTTTTCGAGGGACAGGCGGCTTTCCGGATCACGAACGATTTGCCCTTTACAACACCGCGCGGTTTCATCAGCTCTTCCGCATGGCTGAGGAAGATTACTGCATTCCTCTCTCCGCTCCTAAAACTGAAAAGCAGTAAGGCTGCCATAAGCTTATAGGCCGGAGAGAATGCCCCGGCCTAAATTTTTCCGGCTTGTCCTGCCGAACTCCGTTTTGTTCCGCCGTCATAAAGCTTCATTGCGCGCAATATGATCTTTGCAAGCGGACAAAACGTAAGAAGGAGTACCGGCGGCCTATGGAACAAAAAGAACTATCGGCTTTTTCTGTCGCGGCGGTATATATCGGCACGGTTGTAGGCGCGGGTTTTGCGACGGGACAGGAAATTCTTCAGTTTTTCGTCAATTTCGGAGCATACGGCTGCTTGGGGCTTGCACTATCCACGTTTCTTTTCTTCTTTTTCGGCGCTCGAATTCTCGTCCATGGTCGGCGCCTTCGCGCCGCCTCGCACCGGGACATTATCCTTTTTGCCTCGGGAAAGCGGATCGGCACTGCGCTAGACGTCATAATTACTTTTTTTCTTTTCGGCTCCTTTGCCTCCATGATCGCGGGTACCGGAGCGCTTGGCTCTCAGCTCTGGGGACTGCCGGAAGCGGCCGGCGGCATCCTGATGGCGGTTTTCACTGCCGCCGTAGTCTGGCGGGGACTTGAAGGCGTGGTTTTTTCCATTCGATTCGTAGCCCCGATTCTTCTTGTTTCCGTGACTGTAGTCAGCCTCTGTACAATTACCGTCCGGCCGCCGGTTATTTCAGCAGTGATTCCAACCGCTGCGGATAATCCGCTGATGTCGAACTTCTTACTCGCGTCTATTTTGTATGTCTCCTACAACACGGTGCTCTCCGTCGCCGTTCTTGCTCCTTTAGGCGCCGCGGCAATTTCCGGCAACGTTCTGAAAAAGGGCGCGCTGTTAGGCGGAATCGGCCTCGGTGCGGCCGCGGCGCTTATCTTTTTAGCCCTTTGCTCGGATTATTCCGCCTTTTCCTCTCCGGAGGTGCCCATGCTTACGGCAGCCCGCCGCATTTCTCCCCTTGTACAGGCAATCTACGCGCTTGTATTAACCGCTGAAATATTTACGACTTCCGTCGGTTCGCTTTTCGGCTTTTCCGCCCGGCTGAAACAGGCCGG
This sequence comes from Clostridiales bacterium UBA1446, assembly GCA_002329245.1. Lineage (GTDB taxonomy): Bacteria > Bacillota > Clostridia > Oscillospirales > Oscillospiraceae > UBA1446. Next base: position 7,512 of record DCTG01000111.1, on the reverse strand, counting down.
GTTCCCAGAAAAACCCGTCATTTCAGCCGCCTGCGTACTCGCCTTCCTCGCCAGCCGATTTGGTTTTTCCGGATTGGTTGCCTATCTATACCCTGTTGTCGGATATGTCGGTTTTCTGCTTCTCTTAGGTCTCCTCCTGCGCGGTGCTCAGGTTCCCAGGCGCACGAGTATGTAAAGCATTATTACTTACCACGAGTTCTCCTTACAGTAAAACGCCCGTTTCCACACCGGAATCTGGAAACGGGCGCACTCTTTCCGCTACATTTCCGGGGAAGCATCATTCTTACCCCTAATATGTATCCCCGACGCTTACGGTCTTAGCGGCTTATAGCCCCCGGCAGCATGCAATGAGCGGCCCAACGGTATTCCGATCGGTAAAATCCACAGTCCCCCCGTAGGTTTCAAGCATCTGCCTGTCCTCTTCGGTTTTCTCTCCTTCGTCTTTTTTATCCACCATCCGCTTTAGCATTGACATCATTGCCCTGTGCATCACACCGAGGGCTTTGTAATCCATTCCGCCCCGCAGGTGGAAGATTTTGATCTTTCCGCGCATCTCCTCGGTAAAGTTTTTCTCTATGATGGGAATAAATTGTTCCTTTATCTGAGGGTCGGCCAGTCCCACGGTGAAAACGATCAGATTTTTATCCCGAAGCTTCTGATAGTTTTTCGTAATGAGGGAGACGCCGTTGATACCGGAAGCGTAAAGCCCGCCTCCGTAGATAATGGTCCGGTATTCCGCAAGGGATCCGGCGTTTGTTTCGGAAGCTTCCATAAGATCCGCCCCTAATTCTTCCGCGATCCATTCCGCATATTTTTTTGTGGAGCCATATTTGGATTTATAAACGACGGCAAATTCTTTCATATCTTCCTCCCCTGTCATCCGCTTCCTCCACGCATCCTAAAACCCTGGGAGGAATACGATACCGCGCTTTCCCTTCGGAAGCCCGAAGCTTGCGGCTTATGCCTTTCGTATCTCGGTGATACTATTATACAGATTCGAAATGAGAATACAACCGCCAAATTTGGTTCTGTTTTCCTGTCTTCGGATTTGATTGTTTCCCTCCCGTTCCTGTGCTATCATACTAAGCAGAGCGGCATGATATGATTCGTTCACACAGTCTCTTGCATGCAATAACAAGAGTTGAAGCCAAAAATCGTTTCCCGGACCTATAGCGCAGAAAAGCAGGGAGGCGCTGCGATATGAACTGGATAGTAAAACTGCTGCAAAACCACGTGCTCATCAACGCGCTGGCCGCATGGATCATTGCGCAGATCATGAAAGCTGCAATCTATTTCGCAGTCAACCGCAAATTGTCTCTTTCCCGCCTGTTCGGAGACGGCGGAATGCCCAGCGGCCACGCAGCCACAGTGACGGCGCTTGCTGCGACCTGTGCCATTGAATACGGCCTATCTTCCGCTCCCTTTGCAATTTCCGCCATCCTTGCGCTCATTGTGATGCACGATGCCGCGGGCGTTCGCCTTGAAACCGGAAAGCAGTCGCAGGTCATCAACCAGATGATTGACTTCATCCACTCCTTTGAGAGCGGCCCGGCATTTGAGAGCAAGCTGAAGGAACTGGTCGGCCATACGCCCCTTCAGGTCATCGCGGGAAGCTTCCTCGGTCTTGCAGTCGCACTCATTCTCGGATAGTTTTTCTACAGAGAGGTTTCTCTGCCGCCGACTGCCGCCGGTTACCGCCCTACGAAATGGGGGACCCCTGCCGTTTCCCGTGGGGATACGGGAAGCGGCAGGGGTTCCGAGAGGGGGAACCGTATCTTCAGGGCCGGTTAAGGGTTTTGGGGCCCCGCGATCCGGCCGGACCGCCCGTCTATGACGGTAAAAAAAGACCATATGCCAAAGCACATGGTCACAGATTTGACTGTAACCCCTTCGGCAACCCGGCCGCCCTAGCGTAATAATCGCTTTAGACCCGTGGCTTTGCGTCCCCGATTTTCATCGGGTTTGCCTTTTCGCAAGGAATTATCAGCGTTATAGTATCACCAAAGAAAAAATATTTCAACATTATTTTTCAATTTTTGTTATCTTTTTCTCAAATAATATTTTTGATATCTAAACATTTCCCGTTTTCTCCTGGGTTTCTATCCGCGTAATCCGTTACAAAAGAATGAGGCTGCAAAGTACGATTGCCAATACGCCGAGAAGAAAGAGCCATGCAGCGGGACGGGCAAAGTTGACGGTATATCCGATACCCGTTCGTTTTTCCACGAACACGGCAGGATCGGACGGGTTATAATAGAACATACCCGCCATCCACCNNATCATCCAAGATTTCTCCCTTAGCTTTCTTCGTCCGTACAAAACGGAAGTAGATGTAAAACATAACGATGATTAGAACGAACGTCAAAACCAAAATGAGATTCAGCAAAACCACCGGAATCTCCACAAAATTTGCAATGCGAAGCATAAGAAATACCGCTTGCATAAACACCCCGGTAAAGAGCAGCGTGAGCAGCATCAGCTTTCGGAAACGAACCGATTCCGGAGCCGCCTGCGGATTTCCGCGTACCGAAGCGGGAGCCCGCCTTATAAATACGGCGCAGAATACTATCACCGCGGTCAGCAGGATATGAAGCAAGGTTAATCCTATTACCGTCTCTGCCGATTTTTCCACCCATCCGTCCGGACCTGTGAGTCCGTAATGGACGACGATTCTAGAAGGCATCTGGTCGTAGCCGAAAAATGCAATCAGCACATCGGCTAACAGCAGGGGCAGCAGCAAAAACAGCCAGCCGGCGGAAAGTACGGTCTTTTTTTCCTCGATTTTCGTCTCCACCGTAATTTTATCACGCACAAGATTCCCGTCGGGTTTGGAAGCCGCTTTAAACGTCTTTGAGCACCGGTTCGCCATGAGAAACGGAAGAATTTCAGCAGCGAGCAAGAGAATAAGAAAGCCGGTAAAGACACCCGCCATAGTTTTCTCAGACGGATTCCATATGGAATAATAGCAAATCAGCGCGGCGGCAATCGTGAGCGCGAGCACAATTGCCTGCACCAGATAACGGCGGCGGATAGCCTTCGCTTCCTTCGTATTCCAAACGTCCGCGCTGCCGAATACTACGCCGAATAAAACGTTTTTTCGCGAAAACCAGGGGTGCGCGATTGTCAGCGCTGCTACTAAGAGATAGGTGCCGATGAAGACAATAATTTCAGTGTTCATGCTTATTTCCTCCCAATTCCTCATAGAGGTTATCAATGATGTTATGCAGCAGCACCGGCTCAATTCGCCGCGACACCGCCTCGGAAACAATGTTCCGAAGCGCCTCGCCCGCCCCTTCCATAAACTGTGCCGCATTTTTTGCCGCTTCTCCCGCGCGGATCACCGCGCCGCGGGTACGCAGAATCTCAATGAAGCCTTCGCTCTGCAAGAGCCGGTACGCCTTGTTCACCGTATGCAGGTTGACCCCGATCTCGGCTCCCAACGTACGCACCGAAGGCAGCGGATCCCCGTCCTGCAGCGCGCCCGTGGCGATTCCCTTCACAATTCCGTTTCTGATTTGCATGTAAAGCGGTTCGTCTTTTTTTAAATCCAACGTCAGAAGCATCGTTTCTTCCTTCTTTTCCCCTTTTTACGATTGTCATACTTATTGTTATACCCGTTCTATATGTTATATATTATATAGAACACTCAGAACAATTGCAAGTACTTTTTCAGATTTCTCCGATATACTATTGTTACATTTCTCTATCGAAAGCGGAAAAAAACGGATATCCGGTCCTCTCAGGATTCCTGGAAATCATTTGGGTGGAAAAAGGGCTGGCTCTGTGGTAAAACAAGACTATCACATGCCGGAGGCATTCGGAATGGATAAAATCATCAACCAGATTCTGCTCTCCTGCGGCGCGGCGGAAGCCCGCACGCTTTCTTATGACGATATCCGGGAAGAAATGTCCTCTGCGGCGCGAGGCCGTGCGGAGGATGCCGTGCCGGGACTAAGCGGACTCATCATCGCGGCTTTTCCTTATTATTATGGCCCGCCGGAAGGAAATATCGCGCTCTATGCCCAGGGCGAGGACTATCATCGTGCGGTGATGCGCCGGCTGGACGCTGCCTGCGCGCAGCTGCAGGAACACTTTCCATCCAACCGCTTTCGCGCCTTTGTAGATACTTCCCCTATTCCGGAAAAGTTGGCGGCACAACGCGCCGGTCTTGGGTTTTCCGGCCGGAACGGGCTCATTTTTCTCCCTCCCTATGGTTCTTTTATTTTCCTTGGCGAGATTCTCACCGACTTTCCGCTTTTTCGCGAAGGAATTAAATCTCCGCTCTGCCCGGACTGCGGAGCCTGCGTCCGGATCTGTCCAACCGGCGCGATCGACGCGTCTGGCGTCATCGGCCCCTTGCCGGCGCTCTGTCTTTCCGGCCTTAGCCAACGAAAAGGCGCTCTGACTACCGAAGAAGAGCAGGCCTTGTCCAAACTGCCGACCATTTGGGGCTGCGACCTCTGCCAAATTGTCTGCCCCCTAAACCGCGACGTCATCCCTTCTCCCCTTCCCGATCTCACGGGCTGCGGGGAGGTGCCTTATCTCAGCACCCTTCGCATGGAGGACCTTGAGGGCCTCGGCAAAGCTGAATTCCGGAATAAATACGGTAACCGCGCATTTTCCTGGCGCGGACCGGAGGTTCTCCGGCGCAACCTGCTGCTAACCGGCGAAAATAAGGAAAAATAATCCCTCCGGATTATTACTTCAATCCTGCGGGACGAGAACCGACCGAACAAGCCGTTCCCTCAGCTCCTTTTTCTGATGGTATAATCTCCCTTTCAACCGGAAATACTGACATACAGCAGCCCTAACATAAATCTGAGCCCTCCGGCTCCGGAAAAGAGGTATGTCAGCATGAAGGCAATGGATCTGATGAATACGAATGTAATTACCATCACGCCGGATGAAAGCGTCAGCTTAGCCGCCAGACTTTTGGCAAGACACAATATCGGCGCTCTGCCGGTCTGCTCACCGGACGGGCGCCTGCGAGGGATTGTTACCGACCGCGATATTGTTCTGCGCTGCGTGGCTGGTGAAAACGATCCGGAAACCACACCCGTGCGCGAGATCATGACGCGCGGCGTACTCACCGCCAGTCCTGCCGAAGACGTGCAGGACATCTCGCGTANNCGCGTATGATGTCTTCTCGCCAGGTGCGCCGCATCCCGGTCGTGGATGGGAACAGCCGTGTCGTAGGGATGCTTGCTCTTGCCGACCTTGCGCGCTCGCGCCTTTGCCATATGGAGGCCTCTAACGCACTGACGGAAATTTCGTCCAATATCAAACGCAAATAATCTTTTCTTCTAAAAAGTCAAGTCGCTTACCTTAAAACCGGTAAGCGACTCGTCTTTTGCTGCAAAAATAGCTTTTGGCCGGATATATAGTCTCTTTGGATACGGCTGACTATTGGCTGCGCGGGAGCCGGACTGTTCGAGTCCCTATTTATTTCTGTTTCAGCTTCAGGAAATTGATCGTTTCCTTCATCATCTGCGCCTGACTGTTCAGTTCCTCACTGGTAGCGGCCGCCTCCTGACTTGAAGCGGAGTTTGTCTGCACTACGGAGGATATTTGCTGGATTCCCATGTTAAGCTGCTCAATTTCAGCCGCCTGGGATTCGGAAGCCTCGGAAATGCTGTTGATCAGCTCGGCTGTCCTGCTGGCAGACTCACTGATAACGGACAGCGATTTTGCGGTTTCATTGGCGATATGTGTCCCGTTTTCAACCGCGGCAATGGAGCCCTTGATCAGCACGTTTGTATTCTTCGCCGCCTCGGCGCTTTTGGTCGCTAAATTCTTTACTTCTTCCGCAACAACGGCAAACCCTTTCCCGTACGTTCCCGCGCGCGCCGCTTCCACCGATGCGTTGAGCGCCAATATGTTTGTCTGGAAGGCAATGTCCTCGATGGTTTTGATGATCGCCCCAATTTGGGAAGAAGTTTGGCTGATCTCCTTCATGGATTCAATCATCTTCTGCATCTGCTGGTTGCCGAGTTCCACTTCAGAAAACGTCTTTTTCGAAAGCTCGTTCGCTTTGGTTGCATTCTCCGCGTTGCGGCCGATATTTCCCGCGATTTCGTTCAGCGTTGCGGAAAATTCCTCCACTGCCGCCGCCTGCTCCGTCGCACCCTGCGCCATAGACTGCGACGTGGCGGAAACCTGCTCCGCGCCCGCCGACACCTGCATAGAAGATTCAACCATTCTGCCGAATATCAGGTTCAGGTTTTCAATAATCGTGTCAAGAGCTGTTCTGATGGGTTTAAAGTCTCCCCTGTAGTCCTTCTTCGCCTCCACCGTGATATCGCCCTTCGCCATGCTCCCCAACACCTGCGAGATTTCCGCGATATAGCCGTTGAGCGTCTCAACCGTATCGGTAAAGGCTTCCGACAAAACGCCAAGTTCATCCTGCGTAGTTACCTTCGGGACCTCCGTGTGCAGATCTCCTTCGGCCAGCAGCTCAATCCGGCGCACCAGCGCAACAATCGGATTTGCAATCGGCCTCGCGATCCGGATGCTCACGACAATGGAGAGCACGATCACCAAAATCACCAGACCGATGGTAATCAGGATGCCCTCGTTGAAGCTGTCCATCATTTCCCCTTCGACAGCACAAACCGCAATACTCCACCCGTCTGTGTTTTCGATCGGCATGTATCCGATGGTATACTGCTTGCCATTGAGTTCCGCTTTCATAATGCCTTTTTCTCCGGCAATCATACGCTCCGTCACGGCGGCCATTTCCTCATAGGCCTCTTCTTTCTCGGCCAGCGTTATGTAATTGACGAAGTTTGATACATTCTCCCTGTTTTTATCCGCAACAATGACGCCGTATTTATCGACAATGTATCCGAAACCGGATTCCCCGATTGCTATGTCGTCGATCATTTGACTAAAGATATTGCTGTCATGAAGAGCAAAAAGGACGCCCTCGCTTCCGTTCCCGTTTTTTATTTTCGTGCCCATGATCAGTACGGTTGCGTTGTCTTTCTGGCTGACGAGCGGGCTGGAAATATAGGTTTCTCCCGCCATCGCCTTTATAAAATATTCTCTTGAACTGATGTCGATATCATCTAACGTAATGCCTTTTGGGTCCGTAATGCTGACTTCCAAAAAACCGTTCTGTTTCGCCAGTTCGGCTAAATACGTCTTTTTCAGGGTTGTATTTAGACTCGAACTCGTAATCATCGGATTTTGTGCCATTGCCTCTACCTTGACCTGATAGGTTTCAATGGCATGGCTCACTGCTTTTTTATAGGAAACCGCGCTTTCCAGTACCCGTTCCTGCATGTTTTCCACGTTTCCGCTATAAAGTAGCGCGCTTAGGGCGGCCCCACACACGATCGTCACCGCGACCGTTATCCCCATTATGGATAGTGTCAGCTTCCGCTTGATTGATTTTCGCCTGCTCTTTCCGACTTTGTTTTCCTTGCTTTCTCTTTTTGGGAATACCATTTTATCATCCGCTCTTTCCGTTTCATTAACCCGATTGCTTGTCTGCTTATTTAATCGAAAGAT
>DCTG01000041.1:2764-8724 GCA_002329245.1 Clostridiales bacterium UBA1446 | reverse complement strand
AGGGGAAAGATATGGCTTGATTCCCCGCATGTTTTTAAACTACGATTTCACATTTCTTGCGATTGTGCTCTCCGTTGGAGAAACTGAGCACGAAACATCCTGCGCCAGATGTATTGCAAGCCCGATTCGGAAAAAGCGCGGTTGCATCCGCTCCCCGGCGTTCAACCTTGCGGCGGACGAGAGCGTAATATTGACCTATCATAAACTGCTTGACTCGGCCGAAGACGAAGGTTTTCTCAGAGGGATTCCCGCAAGAATTCTGTCTTTCCTCCTATATCCTTCATATCGGAAGGCAAAAAGAAACCGTCCGGAATTTGAGCAAAAGACGAAGCAGTGCCTTCTGGAACTGCATGACTTGGAGTCCGCCCGCTCCAACTCGCTCGACAAAACCGCGGACACTTTTGCGCGTATTCTTTCCGCAGCAGCGCAGGAGCTGCAAATACCGGAACAATCCCGTCCGGTGGAACAGCTTCTTTACCATATCGGGCGATGGATCTATCTTGCCGACGCATATCATGACCGAATCAAAGATGCCAAAAACGGCGTCTATAATCCTGTCCTTTCAAGATTTTCTTCCGGACCGTGGTTGAGCGACGCAGACAAGGAAACGCTCCGAATCACCATGACGCACTCACTGAACTTGGCCGTTTCCGCGTTCGGACTCATGCCTGCCGGATATTGGTCGGATATCATCGCCAACATCCTCTATTTTGGCCTGCCCATGGCATCGCGCCTGATCTTGGCGGATCAGTGGGAAGCTGGGAAAAAAGTAAGGAATCAAATATAGGAGAATATGGAATGAATGATCCCTACAGCGTACTTGATATATCGCCGGACGCCTCTACCGATGAGGTGAAGCGCGCATACCGGGACCTTGCGCGCAAATATCACCCGGACAATTATCAAAATAATCCTTTGGCCGATCTTGCCGAAGAGAAGATGAAGGAGATTAACGAAGCATATGATGCCATCATGCGGATGCGCGAGGGCGGTGGCGGCGGCAGGGCAGGCAATGCCGCAGGCAGTTCCGGTTCCTATCAAGGCTCCTATGGAACGACGCCGCTTTATGCCCAAGTCCGGGCCGCAATTAACGGCGGCAATATCGGTCTGGCAGAACGGCTTCTCAGACAGGCGACCGTTCAAGACGCCGAATGGCATTTTTTAAACGGAAGCATTGCCTATCGGAAGGGATGGCTGGATGAAGCCCTGCAGCACTATCGGATCGCGTGCAGCATGGCGCCCGGTAACCCGGAATACCAACAAGCGCTTCAATTCATGCAGGCGGGCGGACAAGCATACAGGCCATATGGATACGGCGGCGTGCAGGGAACGAATGCCCTCGACTGCTGTGCCGCCTTAATGTGCGCCGACTGTCTGTGCGGACACGGGTGCTGAAGATGAGAAGAGGCAAAACGGGCGGTGCATACGGCATTGCCGTTTCTGCGGTTTTTACCGCATTGTCACTTGCTTTTTTATATCTTTCCAATCTGCTGCCCGTTGGTTGGCTCGGTTTTATCGCAGTCGCGGGTCTGCTTCCCGCTGGGGCCATTATTTCCGGAGGCATTGGGGCGGGGCTGTTCTGCTTTATCGGCACCGCGGTTTTAGCCTTCCTTCTTCTTCCTGGCAAGGAAAGCGCAGTTTTCTATGTTATCTTATTCGGGCATTACCCGGTGATAAAATATTATATCGAACGCCTGCGAAAGCAACTGTTCGAATGGGTGCTGAAGCTTCTGCTCTGCAACGCGCTTTTTACGGTTCTCTGGTTTGCGTTCCGAACGCTTTTTCTGCCGTCCCTTCCGGAATCGCTTCAGTTTCCACTGCCGTTCTATCTTGCAGGCAACGCGGCGTTTGTGGTCTATGATATCGGGTTTACCAAACTGATTGCATTCTATTACAGCCGTTTCGAACGCTTTCGTAAGAATATTAATCACTGAGAAAGGAAGTTATATCTTGGTCAAAAGCATGACCGGATTTGGCCGGGCGGAGGCTGAGATCCATCAGTACGGAATTTCGGTGGAACTGAAGTCCGTTAACAACCGCTACTTTGACTGTACGGTTAAGCTGCCGCGTATTTACAGCTTTTTGGAGGACACCGTTAAAAAACGCGTGCAATCCTCCATCTCGCGGGGGAAGGTCGACGTATACATTTCCGTGGATGATTCCAGGGCAAAAAATATCACGGTATCCCTGAACAAGCCCGTCGCCGAGGGATATTTAAAGGCGCTGCGTGACATCCGAGATGAGTTTGAGCTGCGTGACGATATTTCCGTCTCTCTCCTCACACGGTTTTCAGAAGTATTTTCCGTAGAAAAATCGCAGGAGAATTTAGACGAGATCACGGAAGGCATCTCCACTGTGCTGGAAATGGCGCTTTCGCAATTTGACGAGATGCGAATCCGCGAGGGCGAGCAGCTTTTGGAAGATATTCGTTCCCGGCTGTCAGCCATAGCGCAGATGACTAGCAGGGTGGAGGAGCGCTCGCCGCAAACCATTTCGGAATACCGCGCCCGTCTTTTTCAAAGAATGCAGGATGTTCTTGCCTCCGCGGAGATTGATGAGACGCGTATCCTCACGGAAGCCGCTCTGTTTGCGGATAAAACCGATATCACCGAAGAGGCCGTCCGGCTGCGCAGCCATTTAAACCAGCTGGAAAACATGCTTCTAACGGGCGGAATTGTGGGCAGAAAACTTGATTTCTTAATCCAGGAACTCAACCGTGAAGTCAACACGATCGGCTCCAAGGGAAACGACTTATTCATATCGACTATGGTGGTTGATATGAAAGCAGAAATCGAGAAAATCAGGGAACAGGCACAGAATATCGAATAGGAGGCTTTGCCATGAAATTGATTAACATCGGGTTTGGAAACATGGTTTCCGTCGGCCGTCTGATTGCGATCGTCAGCCCGGAATCCGCTCCCATCAAACGCATCATTCAGGAAGCAAAAGATCGAGGTATGCTGATTGACGCCACCTATGGCCGTCGGACCCGCGCGGTCATCATTATGGACAGCGACCATATTATTCTTTCTGCAATCCAGCCTGAAACCGTCGCAAACCGACTGATCAGCCGGGACGTGGCGGATACAGAGGAGGAGCTCAGATGACCGCGACTCCCGGAAGCCTGATCGTAATTTCCGGCCCGTCCGGCGCCGGAAAGAGCACGGTGATTGGGAAGGTACTGGAACAAAACCCTACCATATACTTTTCTGTGTCCTGCACCACGCGCCGGCCTCGTCCGGCCGAAAAGCACGGCGTGGATTATTACTTCATGGAAATGGATGAGTTTCAGTCCATGATAGACAATGGTTCGCTGTTGGAGCACGCGGTTTATGTTGGAAACTGCTATGGTACCCCGTCAAAACCGGCGGAAGAGCAAATTGAAGCCGGCAACGACGTCCTGCTCGATATAGAAGTGCAAGGTGCGGAACAGGTCCGAAAAAGCCGTCCGAACGCCATCTTTATTTTTGTGATGCCGCCAAACCTGAAAGACCTTGAAAACCGTCTCCGTTCGCGTGGAACGGACAGCGAAGAAAAAATCCGTGAGCGTCTGGAGCGCGCCCGAGGAGAGCTTCGCTATGCTCTGAATTATGATTATCTGGTTATCAACGATACGGTGGAACGTGCCGCGAACGAGATTACGTCCATCCTGCTGGCGGAGCGGTGCCGTATGAGCCGGAGGAAAAACCTGTTGGAGGAACTTTAGCCCATACGCAGAAACTGTCCTGACGAATCGTTATAATAGAAGAAATGTGGAAAGGATGTTGATTTATGCTTTACCCCGCCATGGCGGATTTGCTGANNGTTACCTTCTGGTGAATATTGTTGCGCAGCGTGCACGCATAATCGCCGCGGAAGCCGAAGAAATGGGAGAGCCGCTGGAAAAGAAACCGGTCAGCATTGCGATTCAGGAAATTGCTGAAGGAAAAATCAGCTCCAACTTTGTATTAGAACAGTAATGGATCCCCGGCAGCAAACGGAAGACGCCGGAGAGAATCGACTGCCGTTTTACGGGAGAAATTCTGATAAAAGGTTAGTTTCGGATAGTTTCGGCGTTCGAATGGCTGCGGGATACATGGAGGTGCGGGCTTGGGAAACGAACTGGTTGCAAAAGTAGCCCTTGCCGCTGCAACGTATGCGATTGATAAACCGTATGACTACCTTGTTCCGGAGAAGCTGCGAAACCGTGCGGCGGTCGGAATGCGCGTTATTGTACCGTTCGGGAAGGGGAACCGTCGCAGCGAAGGTCTTATTCTTTCTTTGACGCAGGATATAAAATTTGAGCGGATGAAGTCGATTCTGACGCTTTTGGACGAAGAGCCTGTGATGGATGATCAGAGTATACGACTCGCAATTTGGATGCGTGATCGATGGTTCTGTACGCTTTATGACGCGATCAAGGCGATTTTGCCTTCCGGGCTTTGGTTTTCCCTGCAGGACACGTATCGGATAAAGGAAAACATAAACAAGGAAGAGGCTTACCTTGCTGCGGCCGAAAACGTTGGTTGTACCCGTTTGCTTGATTTTCTCTATTCCTCCGGCGGATGCGCTGAACTCAGACAGATTCAGGCGGCGCTCGGAGATTTTGATTTTTCATCCTCGCTGAAGTATCTTATAAAACAAGAAATCTTGACCGTCGATACCACCGCGGTGCGCGGGGTGGGGGACAAGCTGATCGAATTTGCCTCTCTTGCCGTTCCGGTGGAAGAGGCGTTAGCCGTAACTTCCCCGCGAAAAAAAGCGGCGCCGCTCAGGCATGCCGTCGTTGCATTTTTAGCTTCTTCCGGAACGGCTTCGGTTCAGGAACTCTGTTATTACACCGGAGCATCGCGCGTGACCATCCGCTCGCTTGCCAAAAGCGGGATCCTTGCATTAAAAAAAGAGGAGATATTCCGCCGCCCGTCGTTCGAGACGCTGCCTCCCGCCAAACCAATTGTTTTGACGAAGGCGCAGCAGGCAGCTTTTCTATCGCTCATGGATATGGTTTCCGCGGGAGAACCCGCCGCAGCTCTCTTATACGGCGTTACCGGCAGCGGTAAAACGCAGGTCTATATTCGCCTGATAGAAGAAATGCTGCAAAGAGGAAAAAGCGCTATCGTACTTGTGCCGGAAATCAGCCTGACACCGCAGCTCATGCGGCTTTTTTCCTCACATTTTGGAGACACGGTAGCCGTGCTGCACTCGTCCCTGCGCACCGGTGAGCGCTATGACGAATGGAAACGGATTCGCTCGGGAGCCGCGCGGGTTGTCCTTGGTACGCGAAGCGCCGTGTTCGCGCCCTGCCGGAACCTTGGAGTTATCATTGTTGACGAGGAGCAGGAGCACACTTATAAATCCGAAAACAATCCAAGATACGACGCGCGGGATATAGCAAAATATCGCTGTGTACAAAGCGGTTCCATTCTTCTGTTCGGATCCGCAACCCCTTCCGTTGAAACCATGTACGGTACCCAGACCGGAGCGTTGCGGAAGCTGACTCTGCCACAAAGATATAACGAGCAGGCTCTTCCCGAAGTTGTCATCGTGGATATGCGAAAAGAGCTGCGCGCCGGTAACGCAGGAAGTATCAGCAGCATATTAAAGGATGAGCTGAGTCTCAACCTGCAATCCGGGCAGCAAAGTATCCTATATCTAAACCGTCGTGGCAGCAGCCCCATGGTCCTCTGCGTAGACTGCGGCGCCGTTCCGGCCTGTCCCCGCTGCAGCGTGCGGCTGACGTATCATTCCGCAAATAACCGCCTTATGTGTCATTACTGCGGACATTCCGAGCCGCTGCTGCCCATCTGCCCGGAATGCGGCGGAGAGTTCAGTTTTATAGGAGCGGGGACTCAGCGCGTTCAGGAGGAACTGGAAAAACTATTTCCGGGAATTGAGATTCTTCGGATGGACGCGGATACGATCAACGCCTCCTGTTCCCACGAGGCAATCCTGACGCGTTTCGAGCGGAATAAAGTGCCTAT
>DCTG01000041.1:0-2745 GCA_002329245.1 Clostridiales bacterium UBA1446 | reverse complement strand
AGGTGACAAAGGGTCTTAATTTTGATAATGTCACCCTAGTCGGCGTCATCGCCGCGGATCTTTCTCTCTATTTGGACGATTACAGATCCGGGGAACGAACCTTCTCCCTGCTAACCCAAGTGGTCGGCAGGGCAGGCAGGGGGGAGAAAACAGGTCGCGCAGTCATCCAAACCTTTACCCCGAAAAATGAAGTTATTTTAGCCGCAGCACGGCAGGATTACGACGGATTTTACCGGTCTGAGGTGGAACTGCGCCGTCAATTGGGCTGTCCGCCCTTTCTCGACTTCTTTGTCCTGACTGTGACCGGTATGGAAGAAAACGAAGTATACCGAGCGGGGTTAAGGCTCCGGGCTCAATTGGAACAATCCTTAAGCGCATTTCAGGGATTTCAGTATCGTCTATTAGGCCCCGCGCCCGCGCCAGTCGTAAAGGTCAACAATTATTTCCGGTATCGGCTTACTCTCGGGTGCAGGAACACAAAACAGATGCGCAGCCTCATTTCCGGTATACTGGTGGAATTCGCCAAAGACCGGAAAAATCGAACAGTATCCGCATATGCGGACTTAAATCCGGAGGGATAAAACGAATGTCAATCAAAACCATCTTGCTTCGCGGAGACGAAACCCTGCAAAAAATTTCAAAGCCGGTTACCCGGTTTGACAGGAAACTTCATAACCTGCTCGACGATATGTTAGAAACGCTTGAACAAGCCGACGGTGTGGGCCTTGCAGCACCCCAGGTGGGTATCCTGCGGCGCGTCGTGATCGTATTAAACGAGAATTGGCAGCCGATCGAACTGATAAACCCGGAAATCATTGAAACCAGCGGAGAACAGTATGGCCCGGAAGGCTGCCTTAGCATCCCGGGCTATTACGGACTTGTCAGTCGGCCTCAATACGTAAAAGTACGCGCGTTCGACCGTTTCGGTAACCTCTTTGAGACGGAAGGAGAAGGACTGACCGCACGAGCCTTCTGCCATGAGATAGATCATTTAAACGGACGCCTCTATACGGAGCTTTCCGATAAGCTGATGACGCCGGAAGAACTGGAAGAGTATCAATCCTCCCAGGAAAACGGCGGGAACGAGAAAGAGGTATAATAAGAAAAGGAAGCGATTCGATTGCGGATACTCTTTATGGGAACGCCGGAATTTGCCGTCCCTTCGCTCCGTCGTCTGCGCGAGGATGGGCATCTCATTTGCGGCGTCTTTACGCAGCCTGACANNTGACAAGCCAAAAAACAGAGGCATGAAGTTGCAAGTCTCGCCTGTAAAGGAATATGCATTGACATACGATTTGCCCATATTCCAGCCAGTTTCCTGGAAAGACGGGAGCGCTGTGGATATGGCGCGATCCTGCGACCCGGAGCTTATCGTAGTCGTCGCCTACGGAAAAATCCTGCCGAAGGCGCTGCTTGACTTACCCCGGAAGGGCTGTATCAACGTGCACGCGTCGCTGCTCCCTCGCTATCGCGGCGCGGCGCCGATTAACTGGGTCATATTAAACGGGGAGGAGGAAACCGGCGTTACGATTATGGAGCTGACGGAAGAATTAGACGCCGGTGACATGCTTTCCGCCGAGCGGACGAAAATCGGACCGGAGGAAACTTCGGAAGAGCTATATCACAGGCTGAAGGATTTGGGGGCCGGTCTTCTATCCGGAACGGTACGGCAGATTGCGGATGGAACAGCCGTCCGGACGCCGCAAAATCATGCCGATGCCACATATGCGCCGATGCTCAGCCGCGACATGTCCGCCATGGACTGGAGGCGTTCCGCTTGCAAGTTGCACCGTCAGGTACGGGGGCTATTGCCATGGCCAGCCGCTGCGACAGTGCTTTCCGGCTCAACCGTTAAGGTTCTGGCATCCCGCGTATCCGGAAACAAGTCTGACGCTTCCCCCGGCACAGTGGTTTCCCTGGGAAACGCTGGCCTTGAGATTAGTTGCGGCGATGGAAACACCCTGCTGATAACCGAACTGCAGGCGCAAGGAGGAAGAAGGATGAAGGCCGCCGATTATTTGCGTGGGCATCCGATTTCAAAAGGAACTATACTTTCCTGAAAGGAGTATTCATGCAAAAGCTTCCCGACGCCCGTGAAACGGCATATCTTGCGCTATTGGCATGGGAGAAGAGCGGCACTTGGTCCGATCAGTATCTTTCTCATGCGATTCTTCGAAACAAGCTGGATCCGCGTGACGCTGCGCTGGCACTTCGCATTACGGACGGTGTTCTGCAAAATCTGTATCTTTGCGATTATTATCTTCGGAAGTTTTCCTCGGTTCCGCCGGAACGAATGGAGCCAAGCGTGCGTTCCGTCCTGCGCCTTGGAGTTTATCAAATTGTATTTATGGATAAAATCCCCCATAGCGCCGCTGTCAACGAGGCGGTGAAGCTTATCCGAAAACATGCCGAGCGCGCGACAGGATTGGTAAACGCCGTTTTGCGCGCCGTAGCCCGTTCCGCTGAAAAACTTCCCGAACCTGACTTTCCATCCACGGAAGAAAGCCTATCCATACGCTATAGTCACCCCCTATGGTTCGTTCGGGAAATGATCGGAAGGCTCGGGGAAGATGGCGCTCGGGAGCTATTAAAAGCCAATAACGAGCTGGTTCCGATTTTCTTGCAGGTCAACCGCACGCAGTCTGACCTGGAAACCGTTCTTGCCGTGCTCAAAGCGGAGGGCGTGGAGGCCTTTGTGCACCCTTGGCTGCCGGACTGCCTTGTCTGCAGCGGAATCGGCAGTCT
>DCTG01000082.1:296-2614 GCA_002329245.1 Clostridiales bacterium UBA1446 | reverse complement strand
GAAGTGCTGAAACACCATGCCCATATGCCGCCGGACCTTGTTCACATCCGTCTTTTTGTCCGTGATCTCCACCCCGTCGAATACGACGGTGCCCGACGTAGGGGTTTCCAGCAGATTGAGACAGCGCAGGAAGGTGGATTTCCCGGAGCCGGACGGCCCGATAATGACCATTTTTTCGCCCGGCCGGACATGCTCGCTGATATCCTTCAGCACATGGTTCTCCCCGAAATCCTTGCACAGGTTCTTAACGACGATCACCGGCGCCCAACCTCCTTTCCATCTTCCCGAAGAGCTTCGTGAGGCCAACCGTCAGGGACAAATAAATCAGGGCGGCGATTAGAAGCGGGAAAAACGCTTCATAGGTCTGGCTTTTAATGATGCCCGCCATCATGGTGAGATCCTGCAGCGCGATATAGCCCACAACCGCTGTTTCCTTGATGAGAACAATAAACTCGTTCGTATACGCCGGAAGAATGTTTTTCACCGCCTGCGGCAGGATAATGTACGCCATGGTCTGCGCGCGGCTGAGCCCCAAGCTCCGGCCCGCTTCCGTCTGGCCCCAGTCGACCGCGTTGATGCCGGCGCGCAGGATCTCGGCTAAATACGCCCCGCTGTTGATGCCGAACGATACGATTGCCACCATGACCTTGCTCATGTTCGGCGAGGTGAAGATCACCATGTAAAAGATCAGAATCTGCAGCATGACGGGGGTTCCGCGGATTACCGTTATGTAAAATTGCGCAATGCCGCTCAGGAGGCGATTCCCGGATATCCGCATCATGCAGACGAAAATGCCCAAGATCGTCCCAAGGATAATCGCGCCGATGGTGACCAGCAGCGTAACTTTTAATCCCTCTAAGTAGAGCAGATACCGGTCCGCCTTCAAGAAGGCCTGGTAAAACAGCTCCCAAGGCGTTTTGAGCGCGGCGTTGGACGCCGACAGGATAAAATCCATGTGCCCCCTCCTAAACAAAGTCTGACGCGGNNGCGCCCGGCAGTCTCAATGATCTGCGGCTTTACTGACGGACAATGATAGCCTGTGTGGATTCATAGTAATCCTGAGAGAAGTTGACGTTTTCGCGGCGCTCTTCCGTATTCGTCATGCCGGCGGCGATTACGTCGATCTTACCGGTTTGAAGCGCGGCGATCAGGGCGTCGAAATTCATGTCTTCAATCTGAATTTCCATCTTCAGTTCGGCGCCGATATACTTCATCAGATCCATGTCGAAGCCGACGATCTCGTTTTTATCGTTGCGGTATTCGAAGGGTTCGAATTCCGCGTTGGTTCCCACGATCAGGGTACCGGTGGACTCATACGCCGGGATCTCCGGAAGCGCAACGTCTTCGCCGGAAATGTACTTGGCAAAAATGAGATCATAGGTTCCGTTGGCCTTAAGGGTTTCAATCGCGGCGTCGATATCGGCGAGCAGCGCCTCATCTTCCTTGGCGATCGCCAGAGCGTACGCTTCCACTTCTTCCGTGGGCGGGAAATCCAAAATCTTCGCCTTGCCTTCGTTGGCCTCAACCAGCTTCAGCGCGGGCTGCTTATCGATGATGACGCAGTCGACACGGCCGTTTAAAAGCTCAAGCATGCAGTCCGGACCTTTTTTGAAGCGCGAAACCTGAGCGTCCTTGATCTCGCTTGCGATGAGGTCGCCCGTCGTGCCTTCCTGCACGGCGATTTTCTTTCCTTCGAGGTCGGACGGCGAGTTTATGGCAACCTGCTGAGTCTCAGACCCGCCGGAACATCCGGCCGCGACGGACAGGCACATGAGCGCGGACAGAAACAACGCAAATATTTTACGACTTCTCATTCTGAAATCCCCTTTTTCCTCTAATTTCTGATTGAAAACAGCTTGCTTATTATACCTCTTTTATTGCCGTAAATCAATCGTTTCATAGGATTTTTTATGACTCCATGCAATTTCCGGCATATTTTGCTGCATTTGCTTTCTGGCGGTCCGCGTCGGCTCGGCGCGCCGCGTTCGCCGCGCCCTGCAAATCTGAAGGCAGGGAAGCGTTTGCAGGGCAAGACGGGGACGAGAGAAACGGCGGCACGCTGAGGCCAGCGTGCCACACAAACCGGCTGGCAATGCATGCAGCATCATGAACACGGAAGCGTTAGGATGAATATAGAAGCGCCGACAAGAATGCAGGAACATAAAAAGGAACCGTACAGGAACACCTGTACGGTTCGATTATGTCGGCGCTACCTATCTTCCCGGGCCGTCTCCGGCCAAGTATTTTCAGCGCGGGCGAGCTTAACTGCCGTGTTCGGAATGGGAACGGGTGGACCCTCGCCGCAATCAGCACCGACT
>DCTG01000082.1:0-146 GCA_002329245.1 Clostridiales bacterium UBA1446 | reverse complement strand
TCTTAACCTCTTGACCAACGGGCCGTATGTTTCAGAAGCCAAAGCGCGCAGCACAAATTGGCCTCGTCCATACCCCGGCTTCTGATCTGGTACACCTTCAGGGACTCGAACCCTGGACACCCTGATTAAGAGTCAGGTGCTCTACC
>DCTG01000165.1:1062-3843 GCA_002329245.1 Clostridiales bacterium UBA1446 | reverse complement strand
GCTCCCCTCGAGGGGAGCTGTCGGAAGAGCCGACTGAGGGGTGGATATGAAAGGGAGCCAAAATTTTCAGTACAATTTTTAATTCCTTGTGGTATAATAGGATATAGATGGAACGGGGGAAGATAGGCATGATGATCTCCACAAAAGGAAGATACGCGCTTCGTATTATGCTTGACCTCTGCCAGCATATGGACGAGGGTTATATCCCGCTGAAAAGGATTTCCGAGCGGGAGGAGATTTCCGTAAAATATTTAGAGGCCATCGTAGCCGTGCTGCATAAAGCCGGGATGGTCGAAAGCCTGCGCGGCAAAGAGGGCGGCTACAGGCTTACCAAAAAACCGGAAGAATACACGGTTGCCTCCATAATAAGACTCACCGAGCATTCGATCGCCCCCGTATCTTGTCTTGACAGTAAAACGAACAGCTGCGAGCGCTCCTACCATTGTCTGACGCTCCCGATGTGGGTCAGGCTGGAGGAAATCATCAACGAATATCTTGACAGTATTACGCTGAAGGACCTGATTGAGAAAAAAATCAAATAGCCCCCGCTGTTTCAAACGGAAGGAACCGTTTTTAAATCCTATTGACGAAGTAGGATTAAGGTGCTATAATTCATATTAATGAAGTAGGATAATGAGGATGCCATATGAGTGCCGTTCACGATATAAATAGGAGTATACAAACTGCCGCGGAGAAACTGACGAAAACAAACTGCGAAAAACACGAATGGTCGCTTGCGCTGCCGGGACTGAAGAAGCGGGTCGGCAAGCTCCTGCTTCTTCTGCAGAAAGCGATGTACCCCGGAGTATTCGGGGAAAAAGCGAGCGCCGCAAGAAGCGTGGAGAAAACCGTTTTCCGGTATTTACGGCTTTCGGCGCGACAATTGAGCAAAATATTAGAGGATGTGCTGCCGGGGGAAGATACCGGACGGATCGTCAGTCAATTTATTGAAAGCCTTCCCGAGATAGCGGAGCGTCTCGAAACCGACATAAAGGCGGCGTACGAAGGGGATCCCGCCGCGCTTTCCGAAAAAGAGATCATGCTGTCCTATCCTGCGTTTGAAGCAATCAGCGTCTACCGGCTGGCGCACCGCCTGTATGAACTCTCCGTGCCGCTCGTTCCAAGGATAATGACCGAATACGCCCACAGCAAAACGGGTATCGATATTCACCCCGGAGCCGAAATCGGGAGATATTTCTTTATCGACCACGGGACCGGCGTCGTCATCGGGGAAACCTGCACCATAGGGGAGCACGTCAAGCTCTACCAGGGCGTTACGCTCGGCGCGAAGAGCTTTGCGCTTGACGAGCAGGGAAAGCCGATCAAGGGAATCAAGCGCCACCCCGATATCGGAAATCATGTCGTTATTTACGCCAACGCAACCATTCTCGGAGGGGATACCGTAATCGGGGATCACTGCGTGATCGGCGGGAACGTCTGGCTGATGCATTCCGTGGAAGCGGGGAAAAAGATATTTTACAACAGAGAAGAATCCTGCGCGCCCTCCGATTAGCGGACAGCCGCAGCCGATAGAAAGGATGGATGAACGATGAAGGTATACGCCGACAACGCGGCAACCACGAAGATGAGCCGCACGGCGATAGACGCCATGCTGCCCTACATGGAAACGATTTACGGAAACCCGTCAAGCCAATATTCCATCGGTCAGGAGGCCGCCGAAGCCCTGCAAAGGGCGCGGGAAACCATGGCAAAGCATCTTGGCTGCGAGGCGCGGGAAATCACCTTCACCTCCGGCGGCAGCGAGGCCGACAACCAGGCGATCTTTTCCGCCGCCGCGCTCGGAGAAAAGAAGGGCAAAAAGCACATTGTTTCAACGGCGTTCGAGCATCACGCGGTTCTGCACGCGCTTAAAAGGCTGGAGCGGCAGGGCTATGAAATTACGCTGCTTGACGTGCACGAAAACGGGATCGTCGTCCCGGAAGAAGTCGCCTCCGCCATCCGGCAGGACACCTGCCTTGTGACGATCATGTACGCCAACAACGAAATCGGCACAATCCAGCCGATTGCAGAAATCGGGGCGATCTGCAAGGAAAAGGGAGTCCTTTTCCATACCGATGCGGTACAGGCCGCGGGGCACCTGCCGATCGACGTAAAGGCGCAGAACATCGACATGCTCTCGCTCTCCGCCCATAAATTCCACGGCCCGAAGGGCATAGGCGCCNNGCAGGAGCGCGGCAAGCGCGCGGGTACGGAGAACGTCCCCGCGATCATGGGCATGGCGGCCGCGTTCGAGGAGGCCTGCCTGCATATCGAGGAAAACGCCGCGAAGGTTTCCGCTCTCCGCGACAAGCTGATCGGCGGGCTTTCCAATATACCGCACTCGATTCTCAACGGCGCCCGTGAGCCCAGGCTTCCCGGCAACGTGAATTTCTGCTTCGAGGGCATCGAGGGCGAATCGCTTCTTCTGCTCTTGGATCAAAAGGGCGTTCTCGCTTCGTCGGGTTCGGCCTGCACCTCCGGTTCGCTCGATCCGAGCCACGTCCTGCTGGCAATCGGCAGGCCCCATGAAATCGCGCACGGTTCGCTCCGCCTGACGCTTTCTGAGTGGAATACCGAAGAAGAAGTCGACCATATCCTGAAGGTCGTTCCGGAAGTCGTGGAATACCTGCGCGGCATGTCGCCCATCTGGCGCGATCTGGTGACCGGCAAAAAGCGGTTTCTGCTTTGACGAAATCCTAGGGGTAGGGAAATGAATAAAAAAGCGCTGATAGCAATGAGCGGCGGCGTGGACTCAAGCGTCGCCGCTTTGCTGATGAAAGA
>DCTG01000165.1:0-1034 GCA_002329245.1 Clostridiales bacterium UBA1446 | reverse complement strand
CCGTCTGGGGATGCTCTATTATGTATTTCCCATGCAGGAAGAATTCCGCAAAAATGTCATACAGAAATTTACGGATACCTACTTTGCCGGAGGCACCCCCAACCCCTGTATCGACTGCAACCGATATATGAAGTTCGATAAGCTGTATCAGCGCGCCCGGGTGCTTGGATGCGACTTCGTAGTCACCGGTCACTACGCCCGCATTGAGGAAAAAGACGGTCGCTTTCTTCTGAAAAAGGCCGCGGACGATACGAAAGATCAGAGCTACGTCCTCTTTTTCCTGACGCAGGAGCAGCTCCGGCATACGCAGTTTCCGCTCGGAAGCATGCGAAAAAGCGAGGTTCGGAAAATCGCGGAGGAACACGGGTTTATCAACGCCCGCAAGCGCGAAAGTCAGGATATCTGCTTTGTGCCCGGCGGGGATTATGGAAAGGTCATAGAGAAGCATGCGGGCAAAGCATATCCGCCCGGAAACTTTGTGGACCGCAGCGGCAGGATCGTCGGCGAGCACCGGGGAATCATCCGGTACACGATCGGCCAGAGGAAAGGCCTCGGCCTTTCGCTAAAAGAGCCGATGTACGTGTGTGAAATGAGACCCGGCGACAACACGGTGGTTTTAGGCAAAAACGAAGATTTGTTTTCCAGGGAGCTTGACGCCGAAGGCTTTAACTGGATCGAATTTGAAACTCCCCCGGAAACCTTGCGCGTCAAGGCAAAAATACGCTACCGGCAGGCGGAGCAGTGGGCGACCGTCACGCCCACCGGCCCCGACACGATTCATTTGGTCTTTGACGAGCCGCAGCGCGCGATCACAAAAGGCCAGGCCGTGGTTCTCTACCATGGGGATGTCGTTGCCGGCGGGGGAACCATTTGCTGAACAAAGCATGAAACGCGCTGCCGCTCCCCCATATAAATGCGGCATAAGATAAGTCATACACGAGGCGGTGGCCGGCATATGCCGGCCGCCGCCTTGTCGATTCTTCCGCTCAAGTAGGGCGCGCCGCCGCTTTTCCCGTCCTAATCTCTGCAGTCCT
>DCTG01000103.1:3081-3664 GCA_002329245.1 Clostridiales bacterium UBA1446 | reverse complement strand
CCATACCTTCTCCCGTTCCCGTGAAACCGAGGCCCTCCTCCGTCGTGGCCTTAATATTCACGCTGTCAGGATCCGTTTCAAGGTGCAATGAAATATTATGCTGCATCTGCGAAATATAAGGCATGAGTTTCGGCGCCTGCGCCACTACGGTCGCGTCAATATTAATAATCCGGTAACCGTTTGAGCGCAGCGCCTTTCCCGTTTCTGAGAGAAGTATCATACTGGAGATGCCGGCAAGGGCCGGGTCGGTGTCCGGGAACATGCGTCCGATGTCCCCCATCCCGGCGGCGCCGAGGAGCGCATCCATCACGGCGTGCGTAAGTACGTCTGCATCGGAGTGACCCAACAGGCCGAATTCGCCGAACGGTATCGCAACTCCGCCTATTACTAATTTCCGGCCGGAAACAATCCGGTGGACGTCGTATCCCTGTCCGATTCTCATATACGGTCCTCCCGAAAAGCAAGAATAGCCTCTGCGATTGCAAGGTCTTCCGGCGTCGTAATCTTTATATTTTCATAGGATCCTTCCGTCAAAAGAATCTTCATGCCAAGGCGCTCCACCGCGGCGCAGTCGTCAGTCGGC
>DCTG01000103.1:0-3068 GCA_002329245.1 Clostridiales bacterium UBA1446 | reverse complement strand
CGGGGTTTGGACTGCAAACAGTGTCTCGCGCGGAGGCGTGTCAAAAACAATGCCGCTTTTTGCGGCTTTGATCGTGTCTTTTACCGGAACCGCCGGGGCGGCGGCGCCATGCTCCGCCGCCGCTCGGACCGCCGCGGTTATCACATGCGCTCCGACAAGCGGTCTGGCACCGTCGTGCACGGCAATCAGCTGCGCGCGGGGGTCCGCTTCCTGCGCGCCCAACAGGACGGAAATATGCCTTTTTTCGCCCCCCGCGATAATTTTTTTAGCCTTATGGATGCCATATTCGCGGCAGATTTCACCCGCGGAGGGGATCAGTTCCTGGCGGGTGACAATGATAATCTCGCTGATATCCGGACAGGAATCCAACGCTACTAGCGAATGCGCAAGTACGGGCACTCCCCGCAGAGGAAGCATCATCTTATCCTCTCCGCCCATCCGCCGGGAGCTTCCCGCCGCCGCGACAACAGCGGAACAAAAATTTGAGGGACTTTGTTTTTTCCCGAATAATTTTTCCCATCTGAACGGCAAAACGATCACGCTCCCGAACGGCGGGACCTAATGTTCCCGCATCCTGCCGACCGGCTCATGCAGCCGGGCGGCGCATTGACAGATAAGCATTGACTTAAAAGCTCAGATAAAAAAGAAAAACGGGCAGGAAACTCCCACCCCGAAACTTAGCTGCGGCAACCGGAGTGGCCCCGGCCGACCTCAAACGCTCGTCCGGCCGGTCCTCGCCTGCAATAAACCGCGCAAGGGCAGCGTTACTCCAGTCTATTAAATCATGGCGCTGTTTATGCGAGCTTCCGCTTCTTCATAGCTGCAGCTTTCGGAAAGAACGATTTCAGAAAGCAGGATTTGCTTGGCGGAATGCAGCATCTTTCTTTCTCCCGTGGAGAGCCCGCGCGTCATATCGCGAATCATAAGGCTTTTCACGACACGGGCCACTTCGATGAGATTTCCGCTCTTCAGACGGAGCATATTTTCCCGATACCGGCGATTCCAGTTCTGCGTCATATCCACCTTGATATGCGGAATCTGGGAAATGACCTCTTCCGCCTGTTCGAAATCCACAACGGGTCTTACGCCGATTTCCTTGCAGCTTTCGGTAGGAATCATGACCAGCATGCCGCCCATCGGAATTTTCAGAATATAATATCTTCGGGTAACGCCGTTCATTTTTTTCTCCACGATACTGTCTATTACGCCGGCACCGTGCATGGGATGCGTGATTTTGTCCCCCACGCAGAACAATCTGGCCACCTCCCCTCCGTAATCTATAAAATAAATTGAATCATAAATAATTGTTTCTTATCCATTTGTTTCATTATACTCATCTTTTTATTCCATTGCAAGCGTTTTGCCTGAGAAATCACGAAGAAAAACAAGGCATCCGTTTTGTACGGATGCCTTGTTTTTGAATTTTCTCCGGTTAGTTCTGCTCTTCTCTGATGCGCGCAAAGCAATCACTGCAATAAACCGGTCTGTCGGATTTGGGCTCGAAGGGAACCTTGGCTTCTCCGCCGCAAGCGGCGCAAACAGCCGTAAAATATTCTCTAGGAGCTCTGGCGGCATTCTTGCTGTTATCGCGGCAGGGCTTGCAGCGCTGCGGCTCGTTCTGGAATCCGCGCTCAGCATAGAACTCCTGCTCTCCGGCGGTGAATACGAACTCCTGGCCGCATTCCTTACAGGTTAGTGTTTTGTCTTCGTACATTTTTTTACCCTCTCTTTGACTTTTTGTCTGCCCTTGGACGGATTTAAACCGACAACTGTTTGTTTGTGTTTTCTGCACACACCGGGCATATATGCGCTCAGCTATTGCTGAGATCGCCTGGGTTAAGATACCGCGCCACCTTGCGTCTTACACGTTGTACAGCATTATCTACCGATTTCGGCGATTTTTGTATTTCTGCTGCAATTTCAGCATAAGACAATCCGTTCAGATACAACTGTAATACCTTTGCCTCGAAACCGGACAGGTGGCCGTGGAGCACGCCCAACAGTTCTCGGAATTCCTCTTTTCCAATGATCAGCTCTTCAGGGGTCATCTGCTTGTGGTGAACCGTCTCAAAGGCCAAGGAATTTTCGCTTCCGTCAAAAAGAGGGGCTTCAAAGGAAATGTAGTTGTTCAGGGGGGAATGTTTCTCACGTGCCGCTGTCTTGATTGCGGAAAAGAGCCTGCTTCGGATGCAAATCTCGGCATACGTTTTAAAAGAGGCCGCTTTGGCTGAGTTAAATTCGCGGATCGCTTTAATAAGCCCGATCATTCCCTCCTGGATGAGATCTTCACTATCTCCTCCTGCTAAGAAATACGGGCGAGCGCAAACACGAACAAGCCGCGTATAACGAAGGACCAACACTTCCTCCGCCTGCCGGTCATCGGCAGCAGCCAGTGCGCAAAGCGTCTCATCATCTGCTTCCATGTAGAGATCGTGTTGAACTTTCAAACACCACACTCCTTCAGTATTATACGAAAAGCAAGTATCACTGTCAAGTAATTTAGGCAAAATATTTTACTGCCCGAACTTTATTTGTACTTTTTTTATAACATTTGCTAAATTGTTCGCGTATTGTTCCGCAATTTCCTGCCTGGCGGCCTCCACCATGACGCGGATAAGGGATTCCGTTCCGGACGGACGAACCAAGATCCGGCCGCTTTCCCCAAGCTCCTGTTGCGCTTTCCCGATTGCAGCGTTCAGCGCATCCGCCTCCATTACCCGTTGTTTGAGCGAGCGGTCCGCGACAGGCACGTTAACCAAAACCTGCGGGTAACGCGGCACGCGCGCGGCAAGGGTTGAGGCTTCGCATCCCGCCTGGCAGAGCACACGCAAAAACTGAAGCGCGGTAAGCTGCCCGTCGCCCGTGGTCGCATGCTCCAAGAAGATCATATGGCCCGACTGCTCCCCGCCTAGGCTATACCCTTCCCGCAGCATGCACTCGAGCACGTTTCGGTCCCCCACATCGGTGCAGATCAAATTCAGTCCGTTTTCGCGCGAGAAGACATGAAAGCCTAAGTTGGACATTACGGTGGCCACCATCGTGTCCTTTTGCAAACCGCCTTTCTCCCG
>DCTG01000148.1 GCA_002329245.1 Clostridiales bacterium UBA1446 | reverse complement strand
CAGTGGTCCTCTACATACAGCCAGTCCCGCACGTTTTTCCCGTCCCCGTAAACGGGCAGGGGCTTTCCGCTCAGCGCGTTGGCGATCATGAGGGGGATGAGCTTCTCCGGAAAGTGATACGGTCCGTAATTGTTGGAGCAGCGGGAGATGCTTACCGGAATTTTATAGGTCCGGTGATAGGCCAGCACTAACAAATCCGCGGCCGCTTTGGAGGCGGAGTAGGGGGAGCTGGTGTGGATAGAAGACTCTTCGGTGAATAAGAGTTCGGGCTTGTCTAAGGGAAGATCTCCGTAGACTTCATCCGTAGATACCTGATGAAACCGCCTGATGCCATACATTCTGCAGGCGTCGAGCAGAACCTGTGTCCCCATGACATTGGTTTGTAAAAACAAGGATGGATTTTCGATAGATCGGTCCACATGGCTCTCCGCGGCGAAGTTGACCACAATGTCCGGGTGTTCCTTCTCGAAAAGCTCATATACGGCGGCCCGGTCTGAAATGTCCGTTCGGAAAAACTTAAACTTCGGATTTTGGAGCGCGTTTTCCAGCGTCTCCAAATTCCCCGCATAGGTCAGCTTGTCAAGACAAAGGATTTCATCTTCCGGATGGTTTTCCAGCTGATAATAGATAAAATTGCTGCCAATGAATCCGGCGCCCCCGGTGACGATAAGCTTCATGTCCTTCTCCTTAAAAGCCGGTTACGGCGTTTTTTAATAGAGGGGCTTGCGCGTCTTTTGTTGAGAGAATGGGGTTGTCTACAGGCCATTTGATTCCGATTTCCGGATCATTCCAGAGGATTGCGCCCTCCGCTTCGGGGGCGTAGAAATTGTCCGCCTTGTAACAAAACTCCACGTTATCCGTCAGGGTCAGGAAGGCGTGACCGAATCCCCGCGGAATGAGAAGCTGCCGGAAATTATCCGCCGACAGTTCTGCCGAAACCCATTGCTTAAAGGTGGGGCTGTCCGGACGCAGGTCCACCGCCACGTCCAACACCTTGCCGCGAACACACCGTACAAGCTTGGCCTGCGCCTTATCCCCGCGCTGAAAGTGAATTCCCCGCAGGGTGCATTTCTGGGCGGAAAAGCTTTGATTGTCCTGGACAAAATCATAAAACAAACCGGCTTGTTCCAGGGTTCGCCTTGACCAGCTCTCCAGAAACCAACCCCGGCTGTCTCCGAAGACCCGAGGCTCCAATATGTATACGCCTTCTAATTTTGTTTTTACAACGTTCATTGTATATCCTCAGTAAAGTATTTTTCCTTCCGCTGCGTTCCGCAGATGGAGGCCATAAGGAGACTTTCCGTAAGCGTCGGCAGAAAGAAGCAGTTGTTCTTGGTCAATCCAGCCATTGTTGTAGGCAATCTCTTCCGGGGCGGAAATAACAATGCTTTGCCGTTCCTGAATCGTCCGGATAAAATCTGCGGCGTCAACCAATGTATCCATGGTCCCCGTGTCCAGCCAGGCAAATCCGCGGCCTAAAATTTCCGCGTCCAATGTCCCGTCTTCCAAGTACATTCTGTTTAAATCGGTAATCTCCAATTCTCCGCGCCAGGAAGGCTTGACCGCTTTTGCATATTCCACGCACCGGTTGTCATAAAAATAAAGCCCGGTAATGCAGTAGTTGGACTTTGGATTTTTCGGTTTTTCCTCCACGGAAATTACGTTTTTGTTCCGGTCGACTTCCATGATGCCATAGCGCTCCGGGTCTTTTACAGAATACCCGAAAATAGTGGCCCTGCCTTTATCCGCGTTCGCGGCGGCAGATCTCAGCAGCTTTCTAAAGCCGTTTCCGTAAAAGATGTTGTCGCCTAGCACCATGGCGCAGGTGTCTTTCCCGATAAACTCCTCGCCAATCGTAAAAGCCTGGGCCAAACCGTCCGGAGAGGGCTGGACTTTATAGGACAGGCGAACCCCGAACCGGCTGCCATCGCCCAACAACCGTTCAAAATTAGGCAGATCCTGCGGCGTGGAAATAATGAGGATATCTCTGATCTCCGCTAACATTAGCGTCGAAAGCGGGTAGTATATCATCGGTTTATCATAGACGGGCAGCAACTGTTTTGACGTTACCATCGTGAGCGGATAGAGTCTCGTCCCGCTTCCTCCGGCTAAAATAATCCCTTTCATTCAGACGCTCCTTTATCTGCATCCGTCCCGAAGAAACGGGACCGAGAAGCTGTTCTTAGAAAGCTAAGTTATTAAAACAAAACATGCTGTTTTATGTTACCATGGGCCGGTTATACTGTCAATTATTTCAGACAATATGCGACGTCTTTCGAATCTAATTGGACCGGGGAGCGAGATTGAGCGAACTATCTTTCGCGCGTTATCCAATATTCGCTGTTTCCGCCTTTATCGGAATAATTCTGGCGTATAAATGCATGATTTCCGGCAGCACTTCCGGCAGGGAATAGCGGCGCACGGATCTCTTGGCGGCGTCGGCCAGCCGGGCGGCAAAAAGCGGGTCTTCCAGCAGATTCCGGACACAGGCGGCGCAGGCCGCGTCGTCCCCATAGGGATAGAGAAGGCCTGTTTTGCCATGGGAGAGCAAATCCGTATGCCCCTTAACGGCGCTTGCCACCACCGGAAGCTCCCGCGCCATGGCCTCCATGATATTGAAGGGGAGCCCCTCGCTCCGGCTGGAGGAAACGGCGGCGTCGGCGGCGGCGTACCAGGGCGACATGTCGGTTACCTGGCCGGGAAAAACAACCCTGTCTTTCAGGCCCAAACGCTCGGCAAGCAGCATGCATTCCTCCCGCAGCGCGCCCTGGCCCGGCAGCAGAAGCCCCACTCTTTCCGGAAGCCGGGCGAGCGCCCGGAGAAGAACGGACTGGCTTTTTCGGGCGGAAAATTCGGCGGCATAGACGAGAAGAAAATCCTCCGGACGAAAGCCGCACTCCCGCCGGAGTTTTTCCCGGACGCCGGGCTCCGCCGGCTTCAGCCGCTCGAAGTCCACGCCCATGCCGGGTATTTTAATAATTTCCCTGCCAAGGCGCCGATTGACTGCAAGCGTATGATCCCAGCGGTTCATGGTCAGCAGAAGGTCGGTGACCGGCGCGGCCAGCCGCTCCGCCCCGTACAGAAGGGCACGCCGAAGCGAGGGGGTCTTGTCGTCGAACAGGTAGCCGTGAACGGTGCAGACCACAGCCGGCCGGGGATGCAGCCCGTAAACAGCCATGCGGGTAAAAAAGGACGCGAGTGAAGTGTGACAGCTTATAAGCTCGTACTTCTCCCGCCGGATTTCCCGGCGCAGGAGGCGGAGGGCGGAGAGATTCTCCGGTGCGGTAATGCTTTTTGCAAAGGGCACGGGCAGGACACGGTCGGCCTCCGGAATTTCCATGGCCGCGCCGCCGCAGGCAACGTCCACCCGCCAGCCCCGGCGGCAAAACTCCCGGAGATAAGGAAGGTGGAAGTTGACGATATGAGAATAGGTGGAAGCCGTAAAAAGAACCTTCCGCTCCATTATGTACCTCGCTATCACGCCGCGCCCCTTTCCGGGGATGCGGTTTTATGTTCCGTCTGCGACAGCCTGCATTTTCCGGATGAAATCTGAGGTTGGTCCTAAGACGGATTGAAGTCCCCGGACAGCATGTTTGTTCCGGGGACGGGGGATACGGAGCGCCGCAGGGTTTCACCGGGCGCGGGCGAATATAGCCTCTATGTACGTAGTTTTTCGTTGTTGATGATTCCTTTGAAGAGCGTGAGGACCAAGATTTTGAGGTCGAACACGAGGCTCCAGTTTTCGATATAAAAGATATCGTGCTCGACGCGCGCTTTGATGGGAGTATCCCCGCGCAGGCCGTTCACTTGG
The DNA here is from genome assembly GCA_002329245.1 of Clostridiales bacterium UBA1446. Taxonomy (GTDB): domain Bacteria; phylum Bacillota; class Clostridia; order Oscillospirales; family Oscillospiraceae; genus UBA1446. Next base: position 3,071 of record DCTG01000148.1, on the reverse strand, counting down.
GCCCACCCCGTAATCCCGGGCCGAACCTGGTGTTTCACCATGTAGAGGGGAATTTCCTTCTTGAACTGGTCCACGAAGTAGGGCACTTCCGGACGGGGCCCCACCAAGCTCATATCCCCCTTGAGGACGTTGAAAAACTGGGGCAGCTCGTCAATCGAGCATTTCCGGATCAGCGCGCCGAAGCGGGTTTTGCGGTCATCCCGGTCGGTGCTCCAGCCGGTTTCCTGCTTCCCGTTCATCCGCATGGAACGAAACTTGTACATATAAAAGATCTTTTTGTTCCGTCCCACCCGTTTTTGCCGAAAGATAATCGGTCCCGGGGAGGAAAGCTTGACGCCGACGGCGGCAATAAGCATCAGCGGAGAGGTTAATACGGTCAGAATGAGAGCCCCGATAATATCCATGGTCCGCTTTAGAAAGGCGTTGCCCCAGTTGTCCAGGGGGATGCGCCTGATATTGATGAGCGGAATGCCGCTTACGTCGTCAAACTGGGGATTGGAAGGCATGTATTCGGCGTAGAACGGAATAATGGAGAGCTTGACGCCCGCCTTTTCGCACGCCTCGATTACCGCGGGCGTGAGCGACACGTCCTCCGCCGGAAGGGCGGCCACCACCTCGTCGGGACAAAATCGATCCAGCGCCGCCTCGAGTTCCCCGTAATGCCCCAAATACGCATCCTCTTTCCGGTCCGGGGCGGGACGGGCGGCGATGTATCCGATGGCGCGGTAGCCGAGCTCCCTATCAGACGTGATCACGTCCCGGTACTGCCTAGATAGGGGGCTGTCGCCGACAATGAGCACGGACTTCTGGTTGTAGCCCTTTCGGCGGTAGTATGCGAGCAAATTGCGCAGAAGGGAACGCTTTATGCCGAAGCCGCCCGTGGAGAGCAGAAAATAAAACACTAGCGCCAGGCGCGAAAAATGAATTTCCTTGAACAGAAACAGGATGGTCAGCGTCAAAACCATGCCCAACAGACATGCAAAAAGCAGGCGGTTCATCTCCCGCTTTTTCCGGGCAGGCTCATACAGACCGAAAGAGGCGAAGATAATCAGATACACCGGAACCAGCAGCAGCGCCAAATAGAGGTAATAGCGGAAAGGAACCGCAATTTCTCCGCCCGGCAGCAGGAAGAAGCGAAGCCAGAAGGCCAGCGGGAGGGATATAAACACAATCACGCCGTCTAGCAGTACGTTGAGCCGGTTCAGCATCCGCAGGTTCTCCTTGATCATGCTTTCCCATTCCACCCTTTGTTGCTTGTAATGTCAGTTCATTTTACATCTCAAGCCGTTTTGTGTCAATTCATAACGAATTAAGGGTGAACGGGGAAAACTGCCGCTGCGCTTACTGTTTCCCCAATATTTCATTTATATTACAAATGAGGAAAGGGCATTGACTTGCTATAGGAAAAGGCATATATTCTTTCCAGCGGCAGGGCATGTTATGCGTGCCTGAGCCCAAATTCTTAAAAGGAGGATACCTTATGAAGAACCTGAAAAAGGCGTTTTCGTTGGTACTGGCAGCTGCAATGCTTTGCAGTCTGATGGTCTTCAACGCGGGCGCCGCTTTCACCGACAACGCTGACATTGAAAATGACAGTGCTGTTGGAACCGTTTCCGCCCTGGGCATCATTGGCGGCTACCCCGACGGCAGCTTCCAGCCCGACAAAATCGTCACCCGTGCCGAAATGGCAAAAATGATCTGCGTCGCCCTGAACGGCGGCACCGATCCTCTGCTCGGCAGCAACGTTTCCAGCTATACCGACGTTGTCGGACACTGGGCTGCAGGCTACATCGAGTATTGCTCCGCCCTCGGCATCATCGGCGGTATGGGCAACGGCCTCTTCGCGCCCGATGCTCCCGTGACCGGTTCCCAGGCTGCGAAAATGCTCCTCGTTGCGCTCGGCTATGACGCCGTGATCGAGGGCTTTACCGGCCCCTCCTGGGAGATTAACACGAACGTCAAAGCCAACACGAAGGGCCTGTATGCGGAACTGAGCATCAACCCGGCCGCCGGTCTTTCCCGCGACAACGCAGCGCAGATGATCTACAACGCGCTGGAAGCCACTTTGGTCGAGTATGATTACAAGCTCGTCACCGGCTCCAACGGCCAGCTCACCACGCAGGCTGTTGCCAAGGACGTCGCCAACGCCTCCAAGGATACCATTCTTGAGACGAAGTTCAACGCGACCACCGAATACGGCACCCTCGTCGACATCAGCTACAACGCGACCAAGGGCGAGTATACCTACGGCGTTGATAACAACAATTCCCCCGCCTCCGTCGAGGTGTCTTACACCGGCAAGGTCGACTTCTCCAACCTGTTTATGCAGAATGTCAAGATCATGTACAAGGGTACGGATCGCAGCAAGCTGATCGGCATTGCGTCTGACGGCAGCGAAGTGCTCCTCTCCGGCATGGTCGGCAGCCTGCCCGACAACATCGCCGCCGGCGCCACCTCCATCAAGTATGCCGGCACCACATACAAAGTTGACTCGGGCACCATTCCTGCCTATCCGTTCAACGATGTTGCCAGCGCTTCGTTCGTCCTGAACGACATTAAGGGCGCACCCACCACTCCCACCAATAATCCCTTCAGCTTTGCCCTGATTGACAACGACGACGACGGCAAGGGCGACCTGCTCGTCTACTATCCGTTCTCCGTCACGAAAGTCACCTATGTTGGACCCACCACCTTTACCCTCCAGACCGGCGGCAGCAAAACCAAGTCTTCCGTCATCTATTATGACGACATCGCGAAGAACGATTTCGTCAAGGTGACCGCCGCCGCCAACACCATCAGCGGCAAGGACACCTACGAGAGGGTTGAAACCGTTATTGCCGGCGAAGTTACCTCCATCAGGGGCAGCAACGAGTTCAATGTCGGCGGCACCTGGTACAAGATCTACACCGGCGTGTTCCAGCCCAGTGTTGAGGACGAGATTGAGAAGGTTGCCGTGGTCAACGGGTATGCCTTTACCTTGACCACCTCCGCCGCGGCCGACACCAGCGACTACGCAGTTGTGATTCGTGCTGCCGCTGCGTCCGGCATGAATAAGGACCAGGCTGAACTCA
>DCTG01000046.1:725-14593 GCA_002329245.1 Clostridiales bacterium UBA1446 | reverse complement strand
GCATGAATAAGGACCAGGCTGAACTCATCTTCTCCGACGGCACCAAGAAGACCGTGGATACGGATGCTGACTACAGCGGCACCTTAGTCGGCGATCTCGTCACCTACACCATCAACAGTGACGACGAGTATGTTCTGACAGCCGCCTCCGCCACGCCCGCCACCGCTGGCTTCGACTTTGTTGCCGGCACCACCTTCACCTATGCTTCCGGCGGCAAGACCACCATCGGCGGCTATTACATTGCCGACGACGCGATCGTCTTCCTCTACAACAGCAGCACCAGCAAGTATAGTGTCATCTCCGGCTCCGAGCTTGCGAAGTTCACGGCCGCCACTGTGACCAACGCCTACGGCGACAACGACGACGCCACCGGCCTTGGCGCCATTAAGCTGGCCTACGTGACGAGCACGGCTTCCTCCGGCGACTACGAGTACGGCTACCTCACCGCCTCGCCCGAAGCGGTTAAGGACGGCAACAACACCGTCTACAGCGTCACCTTCTGGGATGGCGAGAAGACAGTGACCGCCATCACGAAGAACACGACAAGCTCCGGCGCCGTCACCGGCCTTGCGAAGAACGCGATCATCAAGTTCTCCTATGACGGCGCGAAGATCAACATCAACAGCACGTATCTCCTGAGCGGAGCTCCCTCCGTGACCGGCTCGACAGGTTACGCCACCGGCGCCATCATCGGCTACGCCAACGATGAGGTTAAGATTGCCTATTCCAAGACCACCGAGGATATCGACGCCAATACCGCCGGCAACGAGAGCGTAATTAGCACCTCCTCCGCCACCGGCATGCTGGAAGTCGACGATAAGGACACCGTCATCATCTACATCGACCGCGCTACCTCCTCCGGTGTTGAGGGCGGTTCCATCCAGCTGGCCAGCGACACCGCCGGCGGCAACAAGATTGCCAACGTCTTCTTCATGAGCGCGGCCGGTTCTGTTGCGGACCTCCTGGTGATCGACGTTGCGAACGACATCCTGGATGTCCAGAAGTAACTTCTGACCTAAGCGAGCTGACGGAAACGTCACAACCACTGGCATAAGGCGCGCCCCCCGGATTTCTCCGGGGGGCGTGTTTTCATATGGATCTACGTCAATAGCTGGGGCAGAGCAAGGCAGGCTGCATCAATCCGACGAAGACGTCCTTTCGGGGATACATATCTTACTCCGCTTCTCCCGCAGCGCAACCAGTTTCTCCGTTTGCTTCTCAGATCCCCGAGGGGGGGCGTAAGATGGATACGAAAGAGACACGGCCCGCCGGAGGCATCTCCCGTCCCGTCCGCGGCGGAGTAATCCGTAAAACAGGTAAGGCGCGCCGGGGTCGGCGCGCCTTACCTGCGGAAAGCAACGGAAGCGTTTTGTGCTTTTGGAGTTGCCCCCACGATTAAGACAGAACAAATTACGGGGCGTACGCAATCGGTGAAGCAAAGCTTTCTCTTACGCCGTTTCTTCTATCGAGAAAGAAACGTCGTTGGGGTTGAAAGCAGTCCGAATCAAGAGTTCCACAGAGGAAGGAGTGTTTACAAATACGGTCGCTTCATAACAGCCTGCGGCGGCGTTGTAGGCGGCTTCCCAGGCTATTCCGCCGAGCAGGATTTCGCACGTNNTGACCGTATACGGTTTGGGAAACAAAAACAGCATTATTTTCAGTTGAGCGGTTTCGCCGTCGAATCCTGCGAGGAAGTCCGAGGTTCCGTCTCCGTTCAGGTCGCAGGGGATTTTCGAATCCACGAGCACGGAGCCGGATTCCGGCGCGTTTGCAAGCAGATAGGAATAGGTGGCGAGAGCGGGGGCGATCTGCTTTGGAAGCGTCGTATTCAATTCGAGCAGATAGGCGCATAAGGCGTTGATGGAAGCGAATAGTTCGTCACGTGTCGCGGAGCCGCGAGGCGCCTTTTCTAAGGCGGTATGATAGAGGGAGAAGATTTTGTCCCAGGCCTGATCGTCTTCGCGGTTGGCGTACACATAAGTCTCCGCGGCCGCGATGCCGGTTTCAAGTTCTGGCCGGGGTTTAAGAAGGCAGTACTGCGCGAGGATATCCCGACCGTTTTTCCCGCCGCTGAGGGCGGTGAGATATTTTTTTTGCGTGGCAAGCACAACCGGGCTGTCTGTCTCCCCTGTGCCGAGCAGGTAGGAGAGGATGTAATCGGTACGGTTGAAGGGGTCGAGNNTGCAAGGCGCGCGGAGTGGGGGCTTTCTGCAGCGAGCTGAGCGCGGTATAGCGCCCGAGCGGGAGCAGGAGACCTGCGGCGAAAAGCAGGGCGAGGGCGGCGGCGGATACGGGCTTCCATTTGGGCTTTGGCGTCCAGAAATCGCCGCACCAGACTGCCGCCGCGGCAAAGAGGAACGAAAACGCGATCTGAAAGCTGGGCATGATAAAATCCATTTCGATGAAGATATGGAGAAAGACAAGCGCCATGCATCCGGCCAAAAACGCAAAGCGCTCTCCGGAGCCGTCCGATTTCTTCAGGCGGCGCAAGCCGGCGAAAGCCGCGGCGGGGAGGAAGGCAAAGAGGAGAAACCCGACGATACCGCCCTCGAGAAAGCGCTGGATGTACTCGTTATGGGAATGCTTCGTTTCATAATGATAATCCGCAACGCTGAGCAACCTGCCTTCAAACGCGCCGCCGCCCAGCCCGACGACTGGGGACTCCAGCGCGAGGCGGATGCCGTCCCGGAAGAAGATAAAGCGCTGGATGGCGTTGTCGTTAACCCAGATTCCCTGCAGCCTGTTCACGATAAATTCCGGCGCGAGCAAATAGCGTAACGGCAGGGCTTTCTCCATATTCGTCCCGCTGATGCTTGCCTGACGGACGGTTATATCGGAATCTGCGGAAAAGGTAAAAAAAACGGCGGCGGAGCCGTCCGGCACGGTGAAGGAAAGCGTGCCTCCGAACCGGAGNNACCGGAGCGCAGCTCCCGCGAGCGGCGTTTGCTCCTTCAGGGCAGCCTGGGTGTAGTTCATCGATTGTACCGAGACAAAAACCCCGGCGTCCTCTGTCCCGTCAAGCGCAAGTTCTAACGTATAGGTCCCCGGGTCAAGGGAAACGGCGCGGCGGAACGTATCGCCCGGCTCCATGATATAGGCGCCGCGCAGAGTAAAAACGCCGGCGAGTAGGGCGGCGCAAAGCAGGAGTGTCCCGATGAGCAGCGCCTTTTTTGGAAGCGCGAAGAGCGCCGGAAGTCTCAACTTTTTCAGGTATACGTACAGGAGGGCACAGGCAATGCTGAGGGCAACGACCGCTAAAAGAGGCAAAATCCCGCGCTCGCGAAGGGCGAAGACCACACCCGCCGTGAGCAGGGAGAAGAGCAGGCAAATGCCGTGCGCGAACGACTGCGACCTGCGGGTCTCCTTCGGTGCAGCCCATAAAAGAACCGCGAGTGCAACCGCGTAGGCCAAGATGGTGCCGAGGCTGAAGCAAAGGACAAAGGCGACTCCGGAAACTGTGGCCAGACTCATATATACGAGCGTCTTTCGGGTATTGTTTCCGGCAGCCCGGGCGAGCCATATGGAGGCGAACATGGATAGTACGGCCAGCGGCGCGAAAATGTTGGGTCTTCCGAGCACGGTGAGGATGCGCGTGTTCGTTTCGAATGCGGCATAACCGTTCGGGAGAGCTGCCCCGAAAAGGGCGGCGAGAGATTCGGGCAAAGCGCGCAGATGGCCGCTGGTTGCAAGTTCGATGCTGAATAGCGATGCAATCGTCAGGCAGGCTGAGAAGAGACCGGCCGTTTTTGCGATATTCCGTTCGCTGCGAAGAAACTGGAGGTACGCCGTCGCAAAAACGAAAAAAGCGCCCGCGCCTAGCAGGAATTGCTGCAGCGCGAACTTGGGATACGCGCTGTAAAACAATCCGGCAAAAGACCAAAGGCACTGCGCCATAAGAATTATACAAAAAATCGAGGGGTTTCGGATCAAAAGGAGCCGGTCTGGAGAAGTCAGGAAGGCAAAAAGGAAGATTAACGCGGCACCAAGCGCAAAATAGACATGCGTCTCCGGTTTCAGGGATACTTCGCCTGTGAACAGGAAAAACAGCAGCAAAACGCAGTCTGCAGCAAGGGCCCATGGAAAGCCGTTCTTTCGCTGCAGACTTGCCGGATTTGCGGTTTTTTCCCGGGAGGCTGGGGAGGAGACTTGTCTTTTTTTGGCTGTATACTTCGGCATAAAAATCCCTTTCTGTCAGACAAACGGGTTATTTTTTCACTCAAGCCGATTTTACAATAGACAGAAAGAGAAAGCAACCTATAATCAGGGATGATCCATCTTGATACCTTAGTGGTCTCCCGACCAGTCCAACCATTCGACGGCGCCGGTCAGAAGGTCCAGTTCCAGCGTGGCGCCGCGCCGGACGCGCCCGCGCCCCAAGAGGAGCTTAAGGGTTTCGGCCGCCTGAAAAGAGGCGGTGCAGGCCGCGGTAAAGCTCAGGTTGCCCGTTACGCGTTCCAAGCCCTGCCCGGGCTCCCCGCCGTACAGAAGGTTCAGGGTCGGGTCGCCCGGGAAGATGACGGCTATCCGGGCGCACCAGCCGGCGATGGCCCCGTGCACCACGGGGATACCGGCCCGGGCGGCGTGCTCCGCCAGCAGCAGGCGGGCCTGCGCCCGGTCCAGCGCGTCTACAACGGCATCCTGCCCCCGCAAAAGCGCGGCGGCGTTTTCCGCCGTCAGGTATTCGGATACCGGTATTACTTGGACCTCCGGATTGATCGCCGCCATCCGCTCCGCGGCCGCTTCCGCCTTGGAACGGCCCAAATTCTCCATGGAGCTGAGCAGCTGCCGGTTCAGATTGGAAGGCTGGAAGACGTCACCGTCCACAACCGTAATATAGCCCACGCCAAGACGGCCCAACGTCTCGATGATATAGCCGCCAAGTCCGCCGCAGCCGACCACGAGGACATGCTTTTCCGCCAGCAGTTGCTGCTCGCCGGGCGTGATAGCCTCCCGGTTGCGCTCGTATCGATCCTGCATGGTACATCCCTCCCTATAAAGCACTTTCCGCCGAAGTTATGTGGAGTAAAGGCTTCCGCCGATAAACTCCCGGAGTATGGAGTTGAGCGGTATCTTTGAGGAGTCGGTCGTATCGAAGAAAGAGAGCAGATTGAGCAGGCGGTCGCGCGTTTCTCTATGCGGGCTGTCGTCTCCGATTTTGCGCAGAGACGCTTCCGCATACGGACGCAGCGCGTTCATTTCATAAAGGAGGCTCGAGTTGAACATTGCGTCGGCTTCCTCGGCAAAAACGAATATGTTCTTCGTCTCTCCCTTCCGCACATTGGCCCAAAGTTCGATGGTCTTCTCCGGCGGGGTTCCCCGAAACAATTCGCCCCGGACAATCCTGCGGATGAGCCTTACCTCGGTTGTGGGCACCCGGTTGATCAGGTCGATATTCAGTTGGAACAAGGCGCCTAAGTAAATTTTAAACAGCTCGTTTCTGTTCACATCCGGCAGCAGCAGGGGATTCAGTGCGTGGATTCCTTCCAAAAGAAGAACGTCCGAGGGGCCTAAGTGAACGGGCAGGGTTTCTTCGCTTCTCTTTCCGGTCACGAAATCAAACAGGGGCGTTTCCACGGGTTCACCGCCGATCATCTGCGCCACCTGCCGCTGCAGAAATTCCAGATCAATTGCTTCCAAGCATTCATAGTCGGGTTTTCCGTTCTCGTCAAGCGGGGTATGCTCGCGGTTGACGAAATAATTGTCTAAGGAAATGGGAACCGGGCGCAGTCCGTTGACGCGCAGCTGCGTGGAAAGCCTCTGGGTAAAGGTGGTTTTGCCGGAGGAGGAGGGGCCTGAGATCAGCACGACACGAACAAAACGCCGCCGGTGGGAAATCAGATCCGCGATATCGGAAATTTCCTTTTCATGCAGCGCCTCGGAGATGCTGATGAGGTCCGTTTCCTTCCCGGAGGACAACAGTCGGTTTACGTCCGAAACCGTTTCGATCCCGATGTTTTTCAGCCAGTGCTGGGTTTGCTCATAGGTGGCGGAAAGCGTGCCCGGCATAGGCGGCGCCGCGCTGGATTCGTTCCCCGGGGGACAAAAATATACGAGAAAACCGCCGGAAAAGGGAATCAGCCGGAAGGGCTCCGTCAGGGAAGAGCGGTCATGGGCGGGATAAATCGTTTTGACGACTATGCCGTCGAGCAAATGGTGGTAGAATCCGCCGGAAAAAGACAATAGCTTGATGGGGATATCTTTGCGTACCCATTCCTGCAGCCGGTCGGAAATCGCAGCCACCTCCCGGACGGAAAGAATGGAGTCTCTCAGGCAGCAGAATATTCCGTTTTGGATGGAGTACGCGATTTTCAGCGCCTCGTTTGGAAACAGCTCCCGCATGACCTGGATAAGGCCTAACTGCACGGTCTGGCGGTTCCGGTTCAAATGCGTTTCTATCATATCTTTGCCTCCTGTTCCTATTGATTTCGGAAACATGTCGTATGGCGCGCTTGCGGCGGGCCGGCTTCTTGTGTTTGGCTTTATTCCGGAAGCAGGGCTTTCAGGTCCGCTTCCCGCTTTGCTTTTTCCGCGCGCCCCATCCGCTTCCAGCCGAGCGCATGTGTGGGACAATTGCCGACGCAGGGGGGCGGGATAAGGCTGAGGCCGTCCGGTCCGGTGCGGATATCGGTGCAAAGGTCGCATTTTTGCATCCGTCCGTCCGAACCGAATTGCGGTACCTTAAAGGGACAGGCCGAAAAGCAGAGCCGGCAGCCGACGCAGGCCTCCCGGTCAACCAATACAATCCCGTCCGAGTCCCGCTTCCGAATCGCCTCCGCCGGGCAGGCCCGGATACAGGCGGGGTCGGCGCAGTGCATGCAGGAGACGGAAACGGGGACGCTTCTCACGTCCGGGTAAGAGCCGGCCCAGCGCCTGAGTACGGTACGCAGGTTTACGCCCGGCTCTGTTTCGCGCCAGCTCTTGCAGGCGGAAGCGCAGGCCTTGCACTGGATGCAGTTTTCCGGAGCAAATTCGAAGCCCCACTCCAGCTCATTCATATTTTCGCACCTCAACCAACGTCTGGCTGCTCATAGCCGTAATCAGCGGGTCATACGCCTTCTCGGGATCGACGCTGTACATAAGGTTTACGTTGGCGCCGCCGTCAAGAAGGGGCAGGTCTTCCCTGCCCAATTCCCGGCACCCCTGCCACCAGCCATGGAGCACCATGACCGTGTCGGGCCGGATTCCGGGATAAAGCTCCGCCTTGACCTTGATCCAGCCGTGGGGGGATTCGACCCTGACCCAGTCTCCCGTCCGGATGTTTCGGGCTGCGGCGGCCTCCGGATGGATGTGGAGAACCGGATCGGGATGCAGTTCGCGCAGGTTCGGGACGTTTCGCAGCCAGGCGGCCGAATACACGTCGGAGGTATGGTAGTCGGAAAGGATGAGCGGATACTTTTCGTTCAGGTCCGGATTTCCGGTCAGGCTTTCCGGCGGTTCCCGCCACACGGGAAGGGGCGAAAAGCCGTGCCGCTCAAAGGTGGTGCTATAAATCGCCACCTTACCCTGCGGCAGGTATGCCCCGCCGGAAAGGGCGGAGCTTTTCTTGCGAAACGCTTTTTCATAGGTTTCGTATTCCTGTTTGAAACCTTTCGCATCATAGGTCCTGCCGGTGGGATACGCCCGCAGCTGATCGATCGTCATATGAAAGGGCTGGAGCTGGAAGTTTTGAAACTCCGTACTGTCCCCGTTCCAGAAATCGGAACCGTACCCCATCCGGACGCCCAGTTCGAGGAAGAGCTCATAGAGGGAGCGATACTCACCCAGCGGTTCAACGACCTTGTTTCTGGCCATAATCCAGTTGCCGAAAATCTCGAACGGATGGTCCGTTTCGTAAGGCGTGGCGGTGGGGAGGACAAGGTCCGCATACTGCATATCCGCCGTCCGGGCCACGTCGATTACAACATAAAATTCTACATTTTTCAGGGCTTCCACAACCTGCCTTGTGCCTCGGGTGCTGACGGCCGGCTGTGTTCCCGGCGCGATAATGGTCCGAATCGGATAAGGGCGTTCCGTCAGCACGCTCTCCAAGATCCGGTAATACGCGGAAGTGGTTCCCTCCAAAAAGGGCTGGAACGGAAGGGGAAATTCCGGGCCCGCCAATTTTTCCACCATGGACGGGGTGTAGCGTTCGTATAATGAAATTTTGTTCGGCGCAGGCATGGCCGCTTCGGCCGGCGAAGGCGCCAGCAGGTTGCAGCCGGGGCGGTCCAGGTGTCCGGTCACCGCCATTAAAATCGCAATTGCGCGGATCGCGTCGCCGGCCGAAGGAGCATGCTCCACGCCGTTGCCCAGGTCGATTACGGCCGCCTTTGTTGTCGCGTACAGGCGCGCCGTTTCGCGGATTTGCGCGGCAGGCACGCCGGTGATCCGTTCGCCCCACGCGGGCGGATAGCTTTGAATATGTAACTTTAATTCCTCAAACCCGTGGCACCATTCGCGGACAAAGGGTTCATCGATCAGGTCCTCGTTTATGACGACGTTAAGCATAGAGAGGGCAAGCGCCGCGTCGGTCCCGGGCCGAAGCGGAACCCAGATATCCGCCAGGCTCACATCCGGTTCGACCGAAGGCTTGACGGCGATAATTTTCACGCCTCTTTGTTTCGCTGCCACAAGCTCCCTTGCCGCGCCCATGGGAGGCCCGGAAAAAACCGGCTGCCGTCCCCAAAGCACAATCAAATCGCTGTTTTGATAGTCGCACCGGGGACGGTTTCCAAGCGTGTATAAAAAGCAAAAGGCGCGCTGCAGAGCGCAGATGCCGCTGTGCCCGTAATTGGGGCTCCCGTGGACGATCAAAAAGCGCTGCAGAAGCTCGCTGTAAGAGCGTCGGGCCGGAGACAGGATGGCAAGGGACTCGGGGCCGTATTTCTGCTTTTGCGCAAGCAGTTTTTCCGCAAGGATATCGACCGCTTCCCGCCAGGAAATTTCCCGGAACTTGCCTTCGCCCTTTTCCCCCGTCCGAAGGAGAGGACTCTTCAGGCGGTCGGGCGAATAGACCCATTGGGGGGCGGCAAGCCCCTTTGCGCATACCGCGCCGCGGTTGATCGGGCACTCCGCCATTCCCGCCACCCGATGAAAACGCCCGTCCCTTACAAACGCATAAATCCCGCAGCGGGCGGCGGGGCCGCACAGGGAGCAAAAGGTGGGGACGACCCGCTCGCCATTTCTATCGGCAAACCGCCGCGCTTCTTCCCATGTCAGGCCGCAGTGTTCTTTTGGTTTTTCCGGAAAGCGCTCCATGGTACCGCTTCCTTTCCCCTCCCGAGGGTTTCGGTTGGTCTTATAGTAAATGTACTATAGGAAAGCGGAGGCGGTCAATCCCCGATTTCGTCAGAGGGTCGATTCGATCCCCAAGCTGCCCCTTTCTCAGAAGCGGGGCTGTAGGTTCAAGGGATAAAAAATACCGCCGCCAGAACAAGAAGGCGGCGGTATTTTTATCTGCGGTTAGTGATTGCGCTCGGCGGCTATTGCGTCTGCCCGGGTTACATGGACGGTGCCTCTTGGGTGCTGGGGCGGAGCGTATATGGAATACAGTTTTAACGGTATGTTGCCTGTGTTGGTCAGGTTGTGCCATGTACCGGCGGGAATTATAATGGCGTCGTCCTCCGAAACGCGCCCCTGCAGGTTCATATTGTCGCGGCTGTACCCCATTTGAACGATTCCCTGCCCCTGCTCAATCCGAAGGAACTGGTCAAGCTCCGGGTGGATCTCAACACCGATATCCTCGCCGACAGAAATGCTCATGAGCGTCACCTGCAAATGGCGTCCCGTCCACAGCGCCGTGCGAAAGGTGCGGTTTTGCTCTGTCGCCTTCTCAATGTCTAATGCCAATGGCTGCGGGCCGTAGTCTTTTAATACATATTCCGTATCGTCCCGATTGGTCAATCGCTTCGTCTCCTTTCCGTGCGGTTATCCCATCATATGCCTCAGTCTGCAAAAAGGTATCCCGCAGGACGGCAAGGGAGAAGGATTATCCGATGTTGAGACCCGCGTGGTAGCCTCTCAGAATAGCCGCGTGAACGTCTCCGGCGGCTACGCAGTCGCCGATAGGCAGGACGATGGGCACGCAATCTTGCAGGGTTTCCGCCGTTTCTGCGAGCGGCTTCTGGCCGACGGCGATTATAACGGTGTCAGCTTCTATCAACTGTTCTTTTCCATCCTCGCCCGCGCAGATAAGCCCCCTTTCGGTTATAGCGAGGCCGACGGTATTCGTTTTTACAGTCACGCCGCGCTTTGCAATTTCCCGGAGCATGATTGGCCGCTGAATGATGTTGGCGTCGCGGGCAATCTCTCCCGACCGCTCGACCAGCGTGACGATTCTGCCCTCTTCCGCGCAATAAATGGCAAGGTCGGTTCCAATAAGACCTCCGCCGAGGACAACCACTTTTTGGCCGATCACGCTTTCGTTCGAGATATCATAGCCCAGTACGACGTTTTTGCTGCGCGCACCGGGGATTTCCGGGACAACGGGCTGCGCGCCGGCGGCCACGAGAATGACGTCCGCCTGCTCGCGTTCGGCGTATTCCTTCGTGACCTCCGTATTCAACCGCACCTCCACGCCGGCCTTTTCCGCTTCCCGGGCTTTGGCTTTCGCCAGGTCGACAAAGTCCTGCTTGAAGGGAATTGCGCGGCCGCACAGCAAGGCGCCGCCCAACTCGCTCTTCTTCTCGCAGAGAATCACCCTGTGGCCGCATCTGGCGGCGGTAACGGCCGCCTGCATGCCGGCGGGCCCGCCGCCCACCACAAGAACCTTCCGGGGGTTGCGAGAGACGCTCTCCCGGGGTTCCAGTTCCCGGCCGATGATTGGGTTTACCGCGCAGCTCCGGGTTCGTTTCGCAATACGCTCGGCCATGCAGTCGAAACAGCGAATACATTTGATAATCTCGTCGTCCCGGCCCTGGATTACTTTGTTGGGAAGCTGCGGGTCGGCAATCAGGGCGCGGCCCATAACGACGATGTCCGCCTTCCCCTCGGCAATAATCCGCTCCATTTCCTCCGGGTCGTTTAAAGCGCCGATGGCGGCGACCGGGACGCGCACATGCTTTTTCAGTTCGGCGGCATAGTGCACCAGCTCGCCCCGCCGCGCGTAAACGGGCAGGTGCGTGCGGGCAAAGGCGCTCTCATGGGAGCCGGCGGAAACATGAAGCAGGTCTATCTTCGGCTCCAACAGTTTCGCAATCTCAATTGCCTCTCCAAGCTCGTAGCCTCCCTCGACAAACTCCTCGGCGCTTAAGCGAAACTCGATGGGAATGCGGGAGCCCACAACCGAACGGATACTGTCCAAAATCTCCAAGGCAAGGCGGGCGCGGTTGGCTATGCTGCCGCCGTACTCATCGGTGCGGCGGTTCACGGCGGGGGATAAAAACTGGTTGATGAGCCAGCCGTGTCCTCCGTGGAGCACAATCAAATCAAAGCCGGCGCGGCGCGCGAAGTCCGCGCCCACGGCGAAGGACTTGACCACCTCGCGAAGGATTTTCTTCGGCATTTCCCTGACAAGAACACCGTCCTGCTCGGAAACCTCCTCGTCGGAGGGGCCGTAGCGGATGACGGACTTGGACTTGTAGCCCTGTTGGATATCGATGTCGATGTACTTGCCGCCGTGGGAAAGCTCAAGGGCGGCGATCGCGCCGTGGCGCTTGATTGAGGTTGCGGCAACAGCCAACATCCCTAAGCAGTCCTCGTCCGTCAGCGTAAGCTGACGGCGGTAATTCTGCCCCGTTTCAGGGTGGGTTACGCCCTCCGTCACGGTAACGGAGGCTGCGCCGCCTTTGGCGCGCTCCTCGTAAAAGGCCGCGCCCTCCCAGGTCATATACCCTTCCCGGGTGATAAAGGGGGTGGCCAGAGGGGAGGAAGCCATCCGGTTGCGGTAGGTCAGGCTTCCGATTTGAATGGGACTGCAAAGATGCGGGTATTTTCTTTTCATGATACGTCCTCTTCCTCCCTGAAACAGGTTTTCTTCTTAACCTGATTTATATGTGAAAGCGCCGTTTCTTCTCCGCGCAAGCCGTCTTAACGCAGCACTCTGCCGTCCCGCGATCCCGTGTGTTTTCCGCCCTCGACCGTCAGGCTTCCGTTTACGACGACATGTTTGATTCCCGCGGGATGACGTTTCGGTTCCGCCATCGTCGCGCGGTCATGGATGGTTTCGATATCAAAGACGGTAATGTCCGCGTAGTAGCCTTCCTTCAGCTCGCCCCTTTTTTCCAATTTCAATAGCCCGGCAGACTCGCGCGTGACCCTGCTCACGGCTTCCGGCAGGGTAAGCAGCTTTTCCTCGCGCACGAATTTTTCAAAAAACCGCGCAAAGGTTCCGTAAAGCCTCGGGTGCGGATGCGCGCCGGCAGGGATGCCGTCACCGCCGATCAACGCGCCTTTTTGAATCACCTTGCGTATGTTTTCAATGGAATATCCGTCGCTGATTGCCATGTTGACGGTTCCCTCGTCCTCCGCGATAAGGTCCATGGCCGCGTCGTACGGTTCCTGGTTCCGGCTGTCCGCAATTTCCTGAAGGGTCATTCCTATATACGGTTCGTTGTTTTTGTTGCTGAGGCCGGCGATGCGGATTTGATCCCAACCGGCAAAGTTCGGCGTAAATTCCCAGCCCGGAACGGGGTCTGTGAGCTGCCTGTTAATAAAATCTTCCTTAATCCGCCGGCGGATTTCCGGGTTCCTGAGACGTTCGCTGACCGCCGCGCGGCCGCCCTTGTTTACCCACGGCGGCAGGAGCATGTTGATCATGCTGCTCACGCCGGTGTAGCTGTGCGTGTCGAACGTAATGTCCATGCCTTCGGATTTTGCCTTCTCTATGAAGCGGAGCGCCTGGTCCATCTGCGGCCAGTTCGCCCTTCCGATGACGCCGAGATGGGAAATGTGGAGCGGGGCGTTTGCCGATTTTGCGATGCCGATGAATTCCCGAACGGCGTCCGCC
The DNA here is from genome assembly GCA_002329245.1 of Clostridiales bacterium UBA1446. Taxonomy (GTDB): domain Bacteria; phylum Bacillota; class Clostridia; order Oscillospirales; family Oscillospiraceae; genus UBA1446. The sequence goes on along the minus strand of DCTG01000046.1, from coordinate 1,668 downwards.
ATGGACCCCGCCAAATTGCGCACGTGCGGGACGACCAGGCCTCCTTTTTCAGCAACGACCCTGCAAAGCTGAATCATCTCCTCCGGGCCGGAGTAGACCATGGGCACGTAGATAAGACCCGTGGATAGTCCCCTGGCGCCCTGTTCCATGCTGTCGGCAAGCAGCCGTTTCATTGCGGCAAGCTCTTCGGGAGCGGGGTTCCGGTCTTCCAGACCCATGACCGAGGCGCGGATTGCGCCGTGGGAGACAAGTCCCACCACATTCAGAGAGGCTTTCGCCTCTTCAAGTCTGTCTAAAAAGCCGCCGAAAGAGCGCCATGTCCAAGGTGCGGGAGTATCGCACAGGAAACGGCCGGCCCAGTTTTCCCATTCCCGCGCCTTTTCGGGGTCATAGGGCGCACATCCGATTCCGCACAGTCCAATCACCTCGGTGGTGATTCCCTGCAGCAGTTTGTATGGTACTGTGGGATTGGAGATCATGTCCAGATCGTCGTGCGAGTGCATTTCGATAAAGCCGGGCGACACAATCAGGCCGCCGGCGTCGATGACCTTGGCCGCCTTCGCGCCGTCCGCGTTTCCGATAAACGCGATCTTATCCTGTAGTATTCCTACATCCGCCGTATACGGGTTGCCGCCGCTGCCGTCGGCGACGGTTCCGCCCTTGATGAGAAGATCGAACAACTTCATCTTCCTTTCCGGTAACCGGATTTTTCTGGTGGAGACAGAAAATCTTTCCGCACTGAAGAAAACTATATCATATTCATCGCGCAAGCGTCAATTTCATGCGATTTTACACTAACGCTTCATCATATCAAGGGGCACGACTGACAGGCCTCAGAAGATTAACAGACAAATTAGGACAAAAAAAGGTTGCCGTAGCTAAAAAGCTACGGCAACAATTCTGGTTGCGGGAGCAGGATTTGAACCTGCGACCTTCGGGTTAT